>JANXCW010000004.1 GCA_025059775.1 Armatimonadota bacterium | reverse complement strand
GTTCGGAGCAGAAGGTACGGCTCCTCCACGAACTCAAACCCACCTATGTCTTCGGCACCACCTCCTACCTCCTGTACCTGGGGCGGCTCGCGGAGGAAATGGGTATGCCCTTCGCCCGGCTCAGCTCCCTCCAGATCCTCTCCTTCGGGGGGGAGGCGGGAGGAAGTGCGGAGGCTAACCGACAGCGGCTCCGGGAGCGGTGGGGGGACGTGACCTTCTTGGAGGGCTACGGACTTACGGAGCTGTTCACGTTAGGGACGAACTGTCCGTACTCTTCGGCGTTGCACATTTCTGGGGATGTGGTGCTGACGGAGGTGGTGGATCCGAGGAGTGGGGAGCCGGTGCCGGTGGGGGAGCCTGGGGAGCTGGTGTACACCATGCTGGTGGGGGACACCCAGCCGCTGTTGCGGTACCGGTCTGGGGACATCGGGCGGCTGGAGCCGGAGCCGGTGTGCCGGTGCGGGGCGAGTTGGCCGCGGGTGGCGCGGGGGATTGAGGGGCGGGCGGACGACGTGATCTGGTACCGGGGGGTGAACGTGTACCCCGCGGCCATCGAGCAGGTGGTCCGCGGCTTCTCCGTCCTCTCGGACAACTACCGGATCGTGGTGCGGGGTACCTTCGAGCGGCCCCAGCTTCTCGTGCAGGTGGAGCAGGCGCGCGAGGAGGATCCCGTAAAACTCCGGGAGCAGCTGGAATCCCGTCTGCGGGAGGCATTGGGGGTGCGGCCCGAGGTGGAGATCCTCTCACCGGGAAGCCTACCCACGGGGGACTACAAGGTCCGGCGGGTGCAGGACGAGCGGCGGAGGGAGGTGGAAGCATGAGCGGGAACGTGCGGGGGAGGGCAGCCGTCGCCATAGCCTTCTTTTTGATGCTCCTGTCCGTATCCCCAGTCCGCGGGCAGGTCTCCGTGCGGGAGCGGATCTGCGAGGCGGCCCGGCGGGAAGGGGCTCTCCACATCCTCCTGCACCTGCAGGAGGTGGCGGAGGATCTCGAGAAGGCACTCAAGAAGAAGTTCAGCTGGCTTACCATCCGCACGGTGGCGGATATTGCGGCACCCACCCGGGCGGTGGCGGAGGCGCAAGCGGGACGACACGACCACGATCTGTTCTACTGGAGCATCCCGGGAGTACTCCCCCTCTACGACCGGAAGCTGCTGGCCTCGTTCTCCGAGGAGGAGACCCGGGCCTTCGATATCCCCGGTAGCGGCCGAATTTTAGACGGGGCCGCCCTGAGCGTGGCCAGCACGGTACATGCCCTGGCGTACGACAGCCGGCGGGTTCGGGCGGAGGAAGTGCCCCGGAAGTGGGAGGACCTGCTGCAGGAGCGGTGGCGAGGGCGGCTGGTGAGCGAGATCACCGCGGTCACCAACGGCATCGCCGCCTTGGGATTGCTCTTCGGTGAGGCATGGGCGTTCGACTTCACCCGGAAGCTTCGGGATGAGGCCCGGATCACCCTAGTCCCGAGCCCCGAGATCGCCCGGAGGATGGTGCTCTTCGGGGAGAAGGATCTGCACTGGACGGTTCTAGGGACCACCATCCACCGCCGGGAGCGCCTGCAGGAGCCCTGGGGGTGGGCGCCTGTTTCCCCCACCTTCGCGGGCCGGTTCGTAATTGCCCTGTTCGCCCGGGCGCCGCATCCCAACGCGGCCCGATGCGCGGCCCTGTGGCTCGCAAGCCGTGAGGGGAAGATCACCCTGGAGGAGGTGAACTACTCCTTCGGGGACGCCACCCCGGGAAGCCCCTCCCGGGTGCGCAAGGAGCTCGAGCGGATGCGGGTTCGGGTGTTCCTGGAGAACGTGGAGGTGGCCCGGCGACGGCTTGAGCTGTACGGCCGTCTGGTCCCCGTGCTCACCGGACAGGTCCGGTGAGGGTACTGTCCGAGCCGCGAAGCGCAGAAGGGAGGGAGGAAACATGGCGGAGCCGATGCGGTTTCCCAGCCCGTTCGAGGTGGAAGCGCCGCCGGGTGCGGAGGACTGGCATGAGATGTACCCGCCCTACGTGCGGTTTACCCCGGAGCGGCGGGCGGAGGACGAGGCACGCCTGTGGTTCTACAACGGCATGCACTTCCCCGAGCCCGTGGCTCCCTTTGACCTCCTGGTTCCCGAGATCTGGTACATCGCCATCGGGGAGATGAACAGCCGTCTGTTCTGCATTCCACCCGCCATGGGGGTGGACTTCCGGGTTCTCAACGGGTACGTGTACATCAGCAGCGTTTCCGTGACGGACCCCCAGAAGATCCAGGAACGGGCGCAGCTGTTCAATGAGCGCGCCGGCTACTACTACGCGAACTGGAGAACCCTCTATGAGGAGTGGAAGCAGAAGGTCATAGGGGAGGTACGGATCCTTCAGGAGATCCGGTTCCCGGACCTTCCAGAGGTGGAGCCCAAGGAGTGGGTCTTCAACCGGCGGGGACTGGGGACCTCGTACGATCTGTTCCGGGCCTGGACGCAGTTCCTGGAGAGTGCGAACCGGGCCGCCCAGTACCACATGGAAGTGGTGATGATCGGATTCGCAGCCTACCTTACCTTCTACGACTTCTGCAAGCGGGCCTTCCCGGAGATCAGCGATCAGGACGTCACCCGCATGATCGGAGCCATCGAGGTGAGCATGTTCCGGCCCCAGGACGAGCTCCGGCGTCTGGCCCAGCGGGCGGTGGAATTGGGGATCGCGCCTGTCTTCCAGGGTAGGACCTCCGCCCAGGAGGTGTTCCGGGCGCTGGAACAGAGCCCCGAGGGCCGGGCGTGGCTGGAGGAGTGGAAGCGCAGCAGCGACCCCTGGTTCTATGTGAACACGGGGTCCGGCATGCAGCACCAGCACCGCGCGTGGGTGGACGACCCCTCCCCGGCCGTGGATGCCCTCCGCGTCCTTGTCGGGAAGATCCAGCGCGGAGAACCGGTGGATCGGGATTCGGAGGCCGTGCGCCGGGAGCGGGACGAGATCACCCGGGGCTACCGGGAGCTGTTGGCTACGGAACAGGACCGGCAGGCCTTCGATCAGCTCCTGGCGCTTACCCGGGACGTGTATTACTCCATCGAGGACCACAAGTTCTGGGTGGATCACTGGTACCAGAGCGTGTTCTGGAACAAGGTCCGAGAGCTTGGAAGGGTGTTCGCGCAGCAGGGCTTTCTCCAGGATCCGGAGGACATCTTCTACCTCCACCACACGGAGGTGTACCAGGGCCTCGTGGACCTCCTGATCGGGTGGTCCGTGGGTGCACCTGCCTGGGGCCCCCGACACTGGCCCGGACAAGTGGCAAAGCGGAGGAGGCTCCTGGAACGACTTCGCGCGTGGAGCCCGCCTCCTGCTCTGGGAGTGGTTCCGGAGGTCATCGGGGATCCCGCGGTGATCATGCTGTGGGGGATCACCCCGGACCGACTTCAGGTGTGGCTCACACCGGAGGAGGGGAAGGTGGTTCTGGGAGCCGCCGGATCCCCGGGCACCGCGGAGGGACCGGCCCGGGTGGTCCACAGCGTGGAGGAACTGCACCAGGTGCAACCTGGGGAGATCCTGGTCTGCCCGGTGACGGAACCCAGCTGGGCTCCCGTGTTCGTCAAGGTACAAGGGATCGTCACGGACATCGGCGGGATCATGTCCCACGCGGCCATCGTGGCCCGGGAGTACCGGATCCCCGCGGTGGTGGGGACGGGCGTGGGAACCAAGCGGATCCGCACGGGCCAGTGGGTCCGGGTGGACGGAGGCACGGGAACGGTGACCATCCTGGGCGAGTGAGGGGCTAAGGCGGGGGTTTCCCCCACACCTCCCAGATGGAGCGGCACACGTCCGTGACCATGTGGACGAAGGCAGGGCCATAGTGGGCCAGGGTATCCGCGGGAAGCGTGAGGACCCGGCCTCTCCGGACCGCCCGGAGGTCCGCAAGGCCCCGCTCGTGCATGAGCCGGAGGCCCTCGTCCCCACGGGGCTGGAAGTGTTTGCACTCGTACACGATCACGTCTGGATCCGCGGTCCGGATCTCCGCGGCCACTTCCATGGGCTCGTACCCCTCCACGGGCATCCCGTAGAGGTAGGAGACCGGGACGTGTCCGAATACGTTGTGGATCCCTGCGAGGTGTAGAGCCCCGGTGATGTGGTTGGCATAGCCGGGCACCGTGGGCCCTCCGAGGTCAATCTCCACATAGACGCGGGGAGGAGGGGCTTCCCGCCGGAGGGCAGGAAGGCGTTGGAGCTGGTCCAGGAGCCGGGCCGCCAGTTCCAGCGCCTGCTGGGGGGCTCCCACAAGCCCGCCTACCTCCACCACGGTGGAGAGGATGGCGTACACGTCCCTCGGGAACGGAATGGGATAGGTGGGGAATCCGGAGGCACACAGCTCCTCGATCACCGCCCTCTGGGTCCCGGTGGTGGTGAGGACGAGGTCCGGTTGCAGCTCGGCAAGCCGGTCCCGCAGCACGCGCACGTAACTTCCCACCTTGGGTTTGGATCGCGCCTGGGGCGGCCGGTGACACCAGCTGCTCACCCCCACCACCCGACCTCCCAGGTCAAGGGCGAACAGGATCTCCGTAACGGAGGGGTTAAGGCTCACGATGCGGGCCGGCGGGTCCGGAAATGTCACCCATCCCGTGTACGGGTTGTACACACGCATCCCGTGCGTCCTCCCCTCGCTTGACGTGACCGGATGCCGTTCCAATCATACAGGTACGGGCACGTGGGCCTCCGGAGGACAGGGATGGACGAGCTCATCGCCCGCGCCCTGAACACGGCGCAGCTGCGGGGTGCTACGTACGCGGACGTGCGGGTGGTGGAGACCACCCGGCAGTCGCTGCTGGTGCGGAACGGCCTCGTGCAGGGAATCGCCCAGGCGGAGGACGCGGGGTTCGGGGTGCGGGTGGTGGTGGACGGTGCCTGGGGATTCGCCAGCAGCCACCGGCTGGACCTCGGGGAGGCAGAGCGGGTGGCAGAACAGGCGGTGCGCATCGCCCGCGCCAGCGCCCTCACGAAGCGCGGGGACGTGGACCTGGGGCCTCCCGTGGTGCAGCGGGGGAGCTATCGGAGCTCGGTGGAGGTGGATCCCTTCACCATCCCGCTCGAGATGAAACTGGAGCTCCTGCTCCGGGCGGACGCGGAGATGCGCCGCGTGCGAGGAGTGACGGCCACGGAGGCGGAGATGGTCTTCATCCGCCAGCGCAAGATCTTCGCCAGCACCGAGGGCAGCTTCCTTACACAGGAGATCATCGAGTCCGGATGCGGGATCGAGGCCACCGCGGTCGGGGAGGGAGAGGTGCAGCGGCGCAGCTACCCCAACTCCGTGGGCCGCCACCAGCAGACCCGGGGCTGGGAGTTCATCCTGGAGCAGGATCTGGTGGGGAACGCTCCCCGGATCGCGGAGGAGGTGGTGGCCCTGCTGCGCGCGGATCCCTGTCCGGACACCGTTACCACCCTGATCCTGGGCGGATCTCAGGTGGCCCTGCAGATCCATGAATCGTGCGGACACGCGGTGGAGCTGGATCGGGTGTTCGGGACGGAGGCCGCGTACGCGGGCACCTCTTTCCTCACCCCCGAGAAGCTGGGTCGTTTCCGGTACGGCTCGGAGGTGGTGAACATCGTGGCGGATGCCACGGTTCCCGGGGGACTGGGAACCTTCGGGTGGGATGACGAGGGAGTTCCCGCCCAGCGGGTAGACATCGTGCGGGAGGGGATCTTCGTAGGGTATCTCACGGACCGGGAACATGCCCGCCAGCTGTGGCGCCTTCTGGGACCCTCTCCGTACGTGACGGGAGTGTCGGGCGGTGCGGCCCGGGCCATGGGCTGGAACCGAATCCCCCTCGTCCGCATGACCAACCTCAACCTCCTGCCGGGGAGTTGGCGTCTGGAGGACCTCATCGCGGACACGGACGAGGGCATTCTCATGGACACCAACCGTTCCTGGAGCATCGACGACCGACGGCTCAATTTCCAGTTCGGGTGCGAGATCGCGTGGGAGATCCGGCGCGGTCGGAAGGTGCGCCTGCTCCGAAACCCCCTCTACACGGGCATCACACCCGCATTCTGGCGGTCGTGCGATGCGGTGTGCGACGAAGACCACTGGGTGCTGTGGGGAACCCCGAACTGCGGAAAGGGGGAGCCCGGGCAGATCGCCCACACGGGTCACGGTGCCGCACCCGCTCGGTTCCGGAACGTCCGGGTCTTCGGAAGGCGATAGCCATGCTGGGCGATCGGAGAGCGGAAGCGCTCCTGAAGGATACCCTGGCCTGTTCCCGGGCGGACGAGACGGAGATCGTCCTGCTCGCGGAGGACGAGGCCCTCACCCGGTTCGCGAACAACACCGTTCACCAGAACGTGGCGGAGACAAACGCGGCTGTGGCGGTTCGGGTGGCCATCGGGAAGCGCTTGGGTTCCGCCGTCACAAACCAGCTCCATCCGGAGGCCGTGCAGCAGGCGATCACCCGGGCGGAGGCGGCCGCCCGGCTCGCCCCAGAGAACCCGGGCTTCCCCGGCTTTCCCGAACCCCGGCCGTTTCAGCCTGTCGCTGCGTTCCACGAGACGGTGGCCGCGGCCGCGCCGGAGGACCGGGCCCGGATGGTGCTGGAGGTGATCCGAATCGCGGACGCGCACGGTGCCGTGGCAGCCGGAGCCCTCTCCACGTCCGTGGAGGAGGTGGCGGTGGCGAACTCCCGGGGGGTGTTCTGCTACCATGCGGGCACCCGGGTACGGTTCCGTACCGTGGTTCATAGGGAGGAGGGTTCGGGGTACGCGGAGCGGGTGGGGTGGCGGTGGGATGCGTTGGACATCCCTGAGCTGGCCCGCTCCGCGGTCGAGCGGGCCCTGCAGGCCCGAGCTCCCCGGGAGCTGGCGCCCGGCGTCTATCCCGTGGTGCTCGACCCGTACGCGGTGCAGGATGTGGTGAGCTGGCTGGGATATGCCGGTGCGGGGGCCCTTGCCGTACAGGAGGGCCGCAGCTGGATGAACGACCGGATCGGGACAGAGCTCCTCTCGGAGGATGTGACCCTGTGGGACGACGGTCGAGATCCTGCTGGAATCCCGCTTCCCTTCGACTTCGAGGGAGTGCCCCGACAGCGGGTGGTGCTGGTGGAGCGGGGCGTTCCGCGGGGGCCCGTGTACGACACCATCACCGCGGCCCGGGAAGGAAAGGCCTCCACCGGGCATGCGCCCCTGCGGGCCTGGCCGGAATCGGCCAGCGTAGGTCCGACCCCCATGCACCTGTTCCTAGCGCCCGGAGATGCCGCCCTGGAGGATCTGCTGCGGGAGCTCGACCGGGGGCTTTACGTCACCCGGTTCTGGTACACGCGGCTGGTGCACCCCCGGGACTGTGTCGTGACCGGGATGACCCGGGACGGGGTCTTCTGGGTGGAGAGGGGGGAGATCGCCTATCCCGTGCGGAACCTGCGGTTTACCCAGGGCTATGTGCAGGCCCTCGCGGGGGTGCGAGGGGTAGGGCGGGAGACGTGGCTGCTGGGCAACGGTCGGTTCGGGGCGGAGCGGGTTCCGGCCCTCCTGCTCGAGGCCTTCACCTTCACGGGCCTCACGGAGTACTAGCCCCGCTCTACCGCCAAGGCCACCGCCTCCCCACCGCCCAGGCACACGGCCGCGATCCCGCGCCGGGCATCCCGCTCCTCCAGGGCATAGAGGAGGGTGGTGAGGATGCGGGCGCCGCTGGCGCCGATGGGGTGTCCCAGGGCCACGGCCCCACCGTGCACGTTCACCCGGTCCAGGGGTAACCCCAGCTTGCGGCACACGCCGAGCACCATCGCGGCGAAGGCCTCGTTGATCTCGTAGAGGTCCACCTCCTCCTTCCGCCACCCGAGCCGGGTGAGCAGCCGCTCGATGGCGTAGGTGGGGGCGATGGTGAACCACTCGGGCTCCGTGGCCGCGGTGGCGTACCCCACGATGCGGGCCATGGGTGCCCGTCCCAGACGCTCCGCCGCGGCCTCGGAGGCCACCACCACCGCCGTGGCTCCGTCGCTGATGCTGCTGGCGTTCGCGGCGGTCACGGTCCCGTTGGGCTCGAAGGCGGGCGGGAGGTGGGGGATCCGCTCGAAGTTCACCCGCCGGGGCTCCTCGTCTTCCTCCAGGATGCCCTTTCCGTCCGGGAGCTCCACGGGTACGGTCTGTGACCGGAACAACCCTCGATCCAGAGCTTCCAGGGCCAGCCGATAGGACCGCGCCGCGTACGCATCCTGCTCCTCCCGGCTGATGCGGTACTCCGCGGCCAGGAGCTCCGCACAGGATCCCATATGGCAGTTCCGGTAGGCATCCTGGAGCCCGTCGTGGATCATGGAGTCCACCGCCTTGAGCCCGGAGCCACACATCTTGTTCACCGTGGTGGCGGGGACGGCGCTTGGAAGTCCCGCATAGATGGCAGCCTGCCGGGCCGGAGCCTGGCCCAGGCCTGCGGAGAGGACGTTCCCGGGGATGACCTCGTCCACCTGCTCGGGACGAGCCCCCGCCCGTCGCACCGCCTCCCGCACCACAAGGGCTCCCAGCTTCGGGGCGGGAACCGTGCTGAGGCCGTCCAGAAACCGGCCGATGGGGGTGCGGACCGCGCTGAGGATCACCGCCTGCGGCATCCTCGTTCCTCCGGAGGAAGCTACCTCGATTGTGCCGCGGCCGGGGCGCTTCGCCGTCTGGTACAGTGGTGCGGGAAGACCGCGGCTCCGGAGGGAACCGTGCAAGATGCATTCGGCCGAACCCCTGAAGGCCACCTGAAGCTCGGCGGCTGCAGCGCGGTGGCGCTGGCCCGGACCTACGGCACCCCGCTCACCGTGCTGGACGGGGAGAGGTTGCGGGCCAATCTGGAGGCATACCGGGAGGCGTTCCGGAGGTTCGTGCCTGCCGGCCGCCCTTATTATGCCTCCAAGGCCCTGTGCACCGTCGGCATCTGCCGGTTCATCCACCGGTACGGGTTCGGGCTCGACGTAGCAAGCGGTGGGGAGCTCTACACCGCCCTACGGGCTGGTGTTCCGGCGCAGGACCTGTGCCTGCACGGGAACAACAAGACCCCGGAGGAGCTGGAGATGGCCCTAGAGGCCGGGGTGGGGCGCATCGTGGTGGACAATTTCCACGAGCTGGACCTGTTGGAGACCCTGACCCGCAGGAGGGGGCGTTCTGCGGAGATCTGGCTCCGCATCACCCCCGGCATCGAACCCCATACCCACCGGGCCATCCAGACGGGCGGGGTAGACACGAAGTTCGGATTCGGGATTCTGGAAGGAGCCGCGGAGCAGGCGGTGCGACGGGCCCTTGGCATCCCCGGGTTGCGGCTGCGTGGCTTCCACAGCCATATCGGGAGCCAGATTCTGGAGCTGGAGCCCTTCGCGCTGAACGCCCGGGTGGTGGTGGCCTTCGCGGCCCGGATGCGGGCCGAGCTCGGGTACACCGCGGAGGAGCTCAACCTCGGTGGCGGGCTCGGGATCCGGTACACCGCGGCGGACCGGCCTCCCGGGATCGCGGATTACGTGCGGGCCGTGGCGGAGGCAGTCCAGGAGGCCTGCGCGGAGCACGATTTCCCGCTACCGGCCCTGTTTCTGGAGCCAGGACGGTCCGTGGTGGGGCCCGCGGGTGTCACCCTGTACACCGTGGGGGGCATCAAGGAGATCCCGGGGGTGCGCACCTACGTGGCGGTGGACGGCGGGATGTACGAGAACCCCCGGCCTGCCCTCTACGGTGCCCGATATGAGGCGGTGGTGGCGGACCGGCCGGACGACCCGCCGATCCGGACCGTAGCCCTGGCGGGCCGGTGCTGCGAGTCGGGAGATGTGCTCATCTGGGAAGCCCGTCTTCCGGAGGTGCGGCCCGGCGACATTGTGGCGGTGTTCGCCACGGGGGCCTACACCTACGCCATGGCCAGCAACTACAACCGGTTTCCGCGGCCAGCCCTGGTGCTGGTGGAAGGGGGCAGGGCACGCCTCGTGGTACGGCGGGAGACCTACGAGGACCTGCTGCGCTGCGACCTCCCCCTCGATGGAGAGGAGTAGCTCGCTCCTGGCATGGGGCTTGCTCTGAAGCCCGCCTCGATGCGTGCGGGCCACGTGGTCCTGGGGGTGTGCGGCCTGTCCTATGCGTTGGCAGGTTGGGTCCTCCTCCGGCACGGGGCCTTCTGGAGCCCGGATCAGGCGGTGCGGTTCGTGCAGGTGGAGGCCCTGGCCCGTTCGGGGCAGCTCCACGTGCCCTACCCGGCCGGGGGGCTTGACCCGGAGGGTCGGTTCTTCCCCGCGGGAAGCTGGTTTCACTTCGAGCGGGGTGGAAAGCACTACCTGAGCTACCTTCCGTACTTCCCAGCCCTCACCGCACCCCTGTACGCGGCGCTCGGGTGGCCGGGACTCCTCCTCCTTCCTGGAATTTCGGGCCTTGCTTCTGTGGCGCTCACCTTCCGGTTTCTGGAAGAACGGGCGCCGGGCGTGGCCGTCCTGGGCGCCCTCGGCCTCGGGATCGCTTCCCCCCTCCTCCTGTATGCCGCCTCCTTCTGGGACCACGCTTGCACGACGGCCCTGGCTGCGGCGGCCCTTTTCCTGGCGGTTTGGGGCGTCGAGCGGTCCTCTGCCCGGGCGGTTGGAGGCGCGGGGTTTGTGCTGGGTCTGGGGTTCTGGCTGCGGAACGAGATGTACGTGCTGGCGGTGGCTGCTCTGGCGGGTTGGCTCCTCTTCGGAGCGCCCCGTCTGCGCGGAGCCGTGGCCTTGGGAGCGGGCGTGGCCTCCTCAGGCCTCCCCCTGTGGACCCTGAACGCGTGGCTGTTCGGCCACCCCTTGGGGTATAAGGGCGCAAGCCTGGCGGCCTCCCGGACCGAGTCCCTCGCCACCGCGGGGTGGGACTGGCTCGTCCAGCGCCTGGTGGTGGCCTACTACCAGCTCGTGAACACCGATTTCTACGGCCTTACCTGGCACCACCTGTGGACCTCCCTGGGCGTTACCGGGGCTTTTCTGGGGACGGCGCTCCTGCTCCGGTGGGGCACCAAGCGCCGCTCGGAACGCCTCCTCCTGCTCGGAGGGCTCCTCGCAGCCGCCACCGTGCTCTTCGTGGTCTCGGGGCGGACTGCCCTAAGCGGTCTCCTTCCAGTCTTCCCAGCGCTTTCCCTGGCCTTATTGCCGGGCCGGGGGAAACGATGGGAGGGGTTTCTGTGGGTGACGTGCCTGGTGTTTACAGCCGGGGTGGTGGCAACCGGAACCCGGGGCGGGGTCCAGTGGGGGCCCCGCTACCTCCTGCCCCTCCTCCCGGCGCTTACCTGGCTTGCATTCGCCTCCGTGGACCGTTGTCGAACTTCCTTTCCCGAGGTCTGGCCGGTACTGCGGGGCTTGGCCGCCCTGTTCGTCGTCGGAGGGGTTCTCGTGCAGGCCTCGGGCCTGGACCAGCTGGAGCAGTGGACCGCCCGCAACCGGGCGGGTATGGAGGGGCTCCGGAGGGTGCCTACGGAGGTCGTGGTCACCAGCTTTGAGTGGATCGCGCTCCTCGCAGGCCCCGTGTACTTCGAGAAAAAGCTGATGCTGGTCCAGAGCCCCGAGGACCTGCGGGCCCTCGTGGGCCGGTTCGCGGCGCTTCAGATCCGCCGCTGGACCTACCTCCCGGCCTCCGGGGCCCGTTTCACCCCGCGGGGCGTGCTCGGGTGGAGTAGGCAGGAGGGATGGCCCTACCGGGTTGCGGAGGACCGGATGGATCCGGAGAGCGGGCTGAGACTCGTGACCTTCGAGGCAGACCGGTGAGGAGGGCTCCCGGCGCGCTCGTGGTGGTGGCTGCGGGAGCCGCGGCACTGGTTTTGGCAGGGCTCTCCCTGGTGCGCCACCGGGCCTTCTGGTCCCCGGATTCGGGCCTGCGCTTTCTGCAGGTGGAGGCCCTGGTGCGTCTGGGATACCGAGATCCTTCCCTCCCGTACCCCGGTGGCCGGTTCGATCCCCAGGGCAGGTACCTTCCCTTCAGCGGGTGGTTCCTGGTCCGACGGGAGGGCGCGCTCCACGTGGTATATCGTATATCCACCGTACTTCCCTGCGCTCGCTTCCCTCCCGTATCGGGTCCTGGGGTTCCCGGGCCTCTTCGTTCTTCCGCTCCTGGGAGCGGTGGCCGTGCTGTGGAGTACCGCGTGCGTGGCGCAGGCTCTCGGATCTCCGTGGGCGGCGTGGAGCGTGGCAGCGGTCCTGGGGACTCCGGTAGCGGTTTACGGTCTCCTGTTCTGGGATCACGCGCCCGCCGCGGGGCTCGGTGAGGGGGCGGCGGCCCTGATCATGGCTTCCGGGTTGAGGGATCCTGGCGCCCTCGCATTCCTCGCGGGCGTGCTCGGGGGCCTGGGGGTATGGTTACGCACGGAGATGTACCTCTTTGCCCTCGCCTTGGTCCTCGGGGCCTGGCGGGTGTTCGGAAAGCATGTAGCAGCCCGGATCGCGGTGGGGGCGCTGGTGTCGGCCATGGGGGTGTGGATCCTCAACGCCTCCCTCTTCGGTCACCCTCTCGGTCTCAAGGGGGAAGCGGCGGTAGGCGCTCGGGTGGCGGAGATCCGGTCAGTGGCCCGGGCCGCGGGGACATGGGTGCGGCACCGCCTCCTGGTGCTCTACGATCTCCTGGGCAGTACGGAGCGGCCGCAGAACGGAGAGCACCCGGAGCGGGTTTCGGCTTCCCTCATGCACGCCGGGACGGTGGTGGCGGGAGGCATCCTCCTGGCGTGGGGGATCCGCGGTCAGGACGGAGTCCGGACCCTGGCGGGCGCGGTGGTCGCGGTCCTGGGCCCCGTTTCCGCTGCGGTGGGCGGCCAGCATCTCATGGGACTCCTGCCCACCGTACCGCTCATGGCCACCCTCCTCCTGACGGCGCGCGCCCCATTTCCCGAGGTGCGGTTCCCTCTCCTCGTGGCCTCGTTCCACACCGCGGCGGTGCTCGCCACGGGCAGCGTGGGCGGTTTGCAGTGGGGTCCTCGGTATCTGCTGCCTGCGGTTCCTCTCTTCGTGTGGGCCACCATCGCCGCTTTGGCCCGCGGGAGCTAGGCCTGGCCCAGCGGAGCCCGGACCCTGCGGGCGACCCTGGCGGTGCTGGTGGCGGGAGGGTTGACGGTACAGGCCGCGGGCCTTCTGGCGATTCGGTCCGACGTAGCCTCCCTGGGAGCCCTCTGTGGGGAGGTAGAGCGCCGCTCTGGGCCCGTGCTCGTGAGTGGGGCGGAGCCCGTGCTCCGCGCGCTTGCACCCCTCTACTTCCGGCGGGTTCTGCTGCGGGTGAATGGCCCAGAGGCCCTTCAGGACCTCGTGCGAACCCTCAGCCGCCATCGAGTGCGGGAGTGGACGTACGTTCCGTTCACCGGCACGCGCTTTGATCGAGAGCAGATCGAGCGATGGTCGAAGGAAACGGGGTGGCCTTTCCGGGCGGTGCGGGATGAGGTCCTGCCCGTGGCCTTCGTGGCGGAGGCCCAAGACTACCGGGCCCTTACCCAGGTGCGCCTGATCACCTACCGGGGAGGGAAGCCGTGATGGTCCGGACCCTTTCAGACGGCACAGGAGTTGCTCTGATCGAAGCGGGGGTGAGGAGGGAACTTACGCCGTCGCTGCGAATCGAGAGGGACGCATCGCAGGGGAACCCGGAGGACTCCCGCGAACCGGCCCATGCAGCTGGGGGCGACCGGGTGCAGTCGCCTCCGGGAGCAGCTGCGGTAGGGTCGGCTCGATGGGTGGAGGGTGGAGTGAGGTTGGGAGTGGGTGGGAACGAGGTCGCCCGATGGGAAGCCGTGCCCTGGGAATGCCACTCTGGCGGAACTCCGCGGTAAATCTGGCGGGCCAGGCCCTTCCCGCCCTTGCCTACGCCCTGGTTCTGCCTACTCTCATCCACGAACTAGGCCTCCAGCGGTTCGGAGTGTTCGCCCTGGTATGGACCCTGTTCTCGTACCTCACCCTTTTCGACCTAGGACTCGGCCGGGGAACCGCCCGGGCGGTGGCCAGGGCCCGGGAGGTGGGTGAAGAGCAATTGCTTTATAGCATCGTATGGACCTCGTGGTTGTTGCTGCTTGTGGTGGCGGGGGGGGCAGGTCTCGTGGTATGGGCAGTAGCTCCGGTCGGGGGGGCTTGGCTGCGGTTGCCTCAGGAGGTCCAGGGGGAGGCTCTCCAGACGTTCCGGCTTACTGGAGCCGTCCTCCCGGTGTTCCTGGTCGCCTGGGCCCTGCAGGCGGTCCTGGAGGGCCTGCGGTGGTTTGGGCCGGTTGCGGCGGTGCGGGCGGCTCTGGGGATCACCACCGCTTTCGGGCTGGCCCTAAGTGCGCGATCGGGTCTTCCCGCCATGGTGTGGACCGTAACGGTCGCCCGGGCGGGCTATCTGCTGGCACTGGGAATACTGGTCGAGAGGGCCTTGCCCGGATTGTGGCGGAGGCCCTGCTTTCATGGGCGGGTGGCCCGGGAACTTGTGGATTTCGGACGCTGGGTGGTGGTGCATGCATGGATGGCTCCCGTGCTCACGTACGGGGACCGGTTCCTGGTAGCCATCCTGCGGGGGGCCGCGGATGTCTCCGTGTACGCGGTTCCGCAGGAGACCGTGCTTCGGCTGATGCTGGTGCCCGCGGCGGTGGCCACCGCTGCCTATCCGGTTCTGAGCGGGAGCCAAGCAGTAGGGGCCACAGAGGACGTGCAGAGGACCTATTCGGAAGGGCTGCGCCTGGTGAGCACGGTGCTGGGCCCGGGCTCGGTGCTCCTGGTATTGTTCCCCGGGGAGATCCTGCGGCTGTGGATCGGGCCTCAGGCACAGATGGCGGCGGATCCCCTGCGGCTTCTGGCGGTGGGTGGGCTTTTGCTCGGGTGTGCACAGGTACCCTCTGTGGCGTTCGCGGCCCTGGGGCGCCCGGACGTTCCGGCCCGGGTTACCCTGGCTTTGGCGCTTCCGTTCGTGGCCACCGCGGCCATGCTGGTGCAGTTCGTGGGAGCTCGTGGGGCTGCACTGGCCTGGTCCCTACGGGCTGCGGTCCAGTTCTGCGCCTATGCGATCCTGCTCGGGCGCCTCCTGGGCCCCGGTGAACCGCTGAAACAACGGAACGTGTACGGTCCCATCGTCCGCTGGCTTGTGATCCTGGCGGCGGCAGCCGCCGTGGATGCCGCCTTCTGTCCACCTCCGGCGGTACGCCTGGGCCTCGTCGGGGTGCTCGGGATGGTGGCGGTGTATAGGCTGGCAGGGTCCAAAACGCTATTTCCGAGACTGGGGGAAAACGGGTGCGTGGGGAGCGCGCGCTTCGGAAGCTGAGGTGGTATCTTCGAGCGTACCGATGGCGGGGGATCGGCCGTTTCGCTGGGGATATGGTGTTCTGGCGGCTGCGGAACCTGCGGTGCTTCTGCCGTTTGGTGCGATGGAAATGGATGGTTCGCAGGATACCGCCAGATCACCTCTGTTTCAACGTGCAAGGGCTCCGTCTGTATCTGAGCCCTCACGATGTGGGACTCTCACCGGAACTCGCGGTTGAACGTGTCCACGAGCCCATCCTAACCGCGACGCTGCGGACACTGCTGAGGCCGAACATGACGGTGGTCGATGTAGGAGCCAATCTCGGATACTTTGCTTTGTTGGCAGCACGTGCGGTGGGGCCCTCTGGAAAGGTCCTCGCGTTAGAGCCCTTTCCAGAGAGCTATCGGTTGCTCAAAAAGAATATTCAAGCAAACGGCCTGCAGAATGTGCTGCCCTACGCTTTCGCGGCAGGCCATCGGTCTGGCCCGGACAAACTTTACTTTTATCCTCAGTCTAACTGGAACAGCCTTTTCCTGAAAAACGATAAGCGGAAACCTCTGGGATGGATAGAAGTACAAGTTTGCACGTTAAATGAACTTCTGGCAACAGAGCCGCGTGTTGATGTTATTCGAATGGATGTCGAGGGAGCCGAGCTAGCAGTGCTTAAAGGATCAGACAGAATTTTAAAGAAGCACCGTCCTACGCTTATCATAGAAACGCATCCTACGTTGATGGGAGAAGACCAGTACGCAGAATTTCTCCATTTTTTGAAACAGATGGGCTACTCCATCGAAGAAGCATGGGAGCGATGGCGGGAGGAACCCGTATGGCCGAGGCGGCTAAGTACATACTATAAAGCAGGACGTGAGGTGCGAAAGCTAGACGTGGATTATCTGCTGGCCCTCGAGAGTGCGGTGACAATCATCGCGAACTGTCGAGGATCAGAAAGCCCGGAATGAAGATGCGTATTTTGTTTCTGACACACCTCGTCCCCTATCCCCCCGTGAGCGGAGGCGCACAAGTTTCAGCGGATACGCTGGAGGTGCTCTCCACGTTAGGGGAAGTGGACGCATGCGCCTTTATCCCGTGGTGGCGTCCGGCAGACGTGGAAACGTTTCGGAGAAAGACACACCGATCTTTCGTGTTGCCTTTGCGGAGGAAGAGCACCTTGTTCTGGGTAAAATGCGCCATGGAAGGAAAACCGTATTATATCTTTCGCGACTACACCGCTGAAATGGAGAGAGCCGTGCGTCAGATGGTGGCAGGATGTACGTACGATTTGGTAATTATAGATACTTTGACCATGACCGCTTACACGGAAGAGATCGGCTTGCCAAGGGTCCTGCAGGAACACAATGTGGAATGGTATGTGGTAGATTCGTATACTAGGCTACAGGGAAAGATGTGGTATGCTTATGCCGGCCGGCGGGAAGGCCAATTGATACGACGATACGAGATCAAGGAGTGCGTGAGGAGCAATGCCGTCGTAGTCCTTTCAGAGGAAGACCGGGGACGGTTGCGGAATCTTGGAGTAGGTACAAAGATCGAGGTGATTCCACCCACGGTACGGACGAGGGCACGAAAGACAGACGGAGAAGAAGGAGTTATCCTCTACGTAGGAACGGGACACTGGCCGCCTGCAGCAGATGGAATACGGTGGTTTCTCAGGGAAGTGTGGCCACGGATTAAGCGTAAGCATCCCAGCGCCGAATTCTGGATGGCGGGCGTACCACCGAGGGGTTTAAAAAAGAGAGAAATTCCACAGTGCGTCAGAATGTTGGGCTATGTAGAGGACCTGGAAATCCTCTATCAAAGAGCAAAAGTTTTCATAGCGCCGGTACGGGTTGGAAGCGGAGTACGGCTGAAAATCCTCCATGCGTTGGCGCGAGGATTAGCAGTGGTCAGCACGTCTGCGGGCTGTGAAGGGACAGGCGCTGTAGACAGAGTGCACATGCGTATAGCGGATACGGCTGAGGATTTTGCCGAGGCGGTTGTGGAGATCTTAAAGAATCGCAGACTTGCCGATCAGCTGGGGAAAGCGGGCCAGACATTGGTGCAGGAACGCTTTCACCCGAAGGTAAAAGAGGAAAAATGGAAGCTGTTGATCGAAGAAGTGCTGGCAGGCAGGAATTGAAACACGAAATGAAGGGAAAAGGGAAGTACTGGCCTGAGCTCTGCGCGCTCGGCATACAGGATGTGCTGGCGACCCTCGGGGAAGCCATAAAAAAGGGCGAGCGGGGCTACATCGTCACGCCGAATGTGGACCACCTCGTCCGCTACCACCGGGATCCGGAGTTCCGCAGGGCCGTGGACGGGGCGTGGCTGCGGCTGGCGGACGGGATGCCCGTGGTGTGGGCGAGCCGGATGGTAGGCAAACCCGTTCCCGAGCGGGTGGCGGGGAGTGACCTCCTGCCGGAGCTGTGCCGGCTTGCGGCCCAGGAGGGATACTCCGTGTTCCTCCTGGGGGGGCGGGAGGGGGTGGCGGCGCGGGCCGCGGAGAGACTCAAAAACCTCTATCGTGGCCTGAAAGTTGCCGGCACCTACACCCCGGTGGAGGGGTTTGCGGAGAGCGTGCAGGATCAGGAGGCCGCCTTGGAGGCGGTGAACCGGGCAGATCCCGACATCCTCTTCGTGGGGGTGGGCTCTCCGGCCCAGGAGAAGTGGGTGCACCGGAACTGGGATCGGTTGCGGGTCCGGGTGGCCGTATGCTGCGGGGCGGCTTTGGACTACGCGGCAGGCAGCAAGCCCCGGGCTCCCCGGTGGATGCGACGGGTGGGACTGGAGTGGCTGTGGCGACTCGGGCACGAACCCCGCCGGCTGTGGCGCCGGTACCTCGTGGACGACCTGGCCTTCTTCGGCCTGGTACTCCGGGCGATGTGGGAACGGTGGGGGGGGAGGCGGGCTTGACCAGCCGGGTGGTCCCCCTCAGGCGCTCCCGATCCCTCCCCCAGGCGGCCCTGGAAGGCGTGTGCGTCTTCGCCCTCCTCCTGGCAGACCTCGCGGCCCTACTGGTGGCCCTCTGGGGAGCCGTAGGGCTGCGGAACGCAGTTCTCCCCCTGCTTTCCTCGGCCTTCTTACGGCCTGCCTATCCGGTCTCCCACTACCTGCAGCTGTGGTGGCTACCGCTTGTGTTCCTGGCAGCCTTCGCGTACACGGGGCTGTACACGCGTCGGATGCCCCGGTGGGAGGAAATCCGCCGGTGCCTGGGCGCGGCCACCACGGGGGCGGTCCTGGCCTTCGCCCTGGTGTCCGTGGGAAAGCTCCAGGAGGAGGTCTCCCGGCCAGTTCTCGGGCTCACCTGGCTGGGGCTCCTGGTGACCCTTCCCACCGCCCGGGGACTCACCAAGCGCGCGCTGGTTGCCCTGGGCCCCTGGCGTCGGAAGGCCCTCGTGGTGGGGGAGAGGGAAGCGGCTTTGGCGGTTGCGTCCGCCCTGGAGCGGGACCCCTCGCTGGGCTACGAGGTGGTGGGAATCGTTCCTACGTGGGAGCGGGCTCTAGAATCCGCCGCCCGATGGGGCGCTGGGGATGTGGTGGTGCTCCCTAGCGGCCTCGGTTCCTCCGACGTCCTGCGGGTGGTGGAATCCCTGCGCCCCGTGGCCGAGAACGTGCTGCTGGTCCCGGATCTCTCAGAGGTTCCGGTGCTGGGCGTGGAAGCCCTGGGGCTTTTTGAGGACCGCACGCTCCTGCTCCGGCTGCCCAATACCCTCCTCCAGCCCGGGAAATTCCTCCTCAAACGGGCCATGGACCTCGTGCTGGCCACCCTTCTGGGGCTCGTGAGCCTCCCGGTGGTCCTGGGAGCCGCGCTCCTCGTGAAACTGGACTCCCCGGGCCCTGCCTTCCACGTGGAGCCGCGGATCGGCCGAGGAGGGCGGCGCTTTTCCTGCGTAAAGCTGCGCACCATGTACATGGATGCCCCCACGCGCCTCGCGGCCTACCTCGCCGCGGATCCGCAGGCGCGGGAGGAGTGGGCACGGTACCGGAAGCTCCGGGGGTATGACCCGCGGGTGACCCAGATAGGGCGTTTCCTGCGTCGATGGTCCCTCGATGAACTCCCCCAGCTGTGGAACGTGCTGCAGGGGCAGATGAGCCTCGTGGGACCCCGTCCCTACCTTCCGGAAGAGCTGGAGCTCCTGAGCGCAGACGGGATGCTGGACGTACCGCCCGGTATTACGGGCCTGTGGCAGGTGAGCGGCCGCAACGCCCTGGACTTCCGCACCCGGCAACTCCTCGACCGGTGGTATGTGAGCAACTGGTCCCCCTGGCTCGACCTCCTCATCCTCCTCCGGACTCCGCTCGCGGTCCTGCGGGGGGAGACGGGCAGGGGATCGGGTCCTTAATCCTATCCCCCTCCGAAGGCCCGCGCAAGAGCCCTCCACAGCCTCTCCCGCTCTCCAGGAACCAGCGGGAAGTATGGGGTAATTCGATCCACCACGTCCCCGTAGCGTGCCCGAAGCGCGTCTGGGACCTCTTCTGCCTCTGCCACCACGCAGAACGTCTCCAGCATCTCGTCCGGCACGAGCCTCGCCATCTCCGGCCACTGGCCTGCGCGGGCAAGCCGGGAGAGCCGCTCGCCCACTTCCTCCCAACCGTGCACCCCGAGCACCGTCCGGTACGAAGGGGTGCTGGCGTAGAAGGCCACCTGAGACCGCAGGAATTCCCGCTCCTCCGGGTTCGTGGCCATCATCACCGAGGCGGAAACCACGATCTCCCGCCGGCTTCGGCCGCTCCGCTGGGCTCCCTCTTCCAGGGCGGGGAGGACCACCTCCCGCAGGTACTTCACGGAGTGCAGGGGGTGCACGTGGAGCCCGTCTCCCACCTCTCCCGCCAGGCGCACTAGCCCCCGGTTCACGCCCGCCACGTAGATGGGGATTTGCGGGTGGGGAATGGGGCCGGGATTGAAGAAGGGCGACATCAGGGTAAGGGTGTGGTACCGGCCTCGGAGAGCTAGTCGCTCCCCGGCTTGCCAGCACCGCCACAGGGCCCGGATGGCCTGGATCTGCTCCCGCAGCTTCGCGATCGGGGAGGGCGGCCAGGGCATGCCGAACCGCCGCTCCACGTGGGCCCGTACCTGGGTTCCCAGGCCCAGAAGGAACCGGCCGCCGCTGTGCTCTGCCAGGTCCCAGGCGGTGTGGGCGAGGATGGTGGGACTTCGGACGAAGGCCACCGCGATGGCGGTGCCGAAGAGGAGCCGCCGGGTGTGGGCGTACACCAGTGGCCCGGGGAGGAAGGGATCGTGCTGGGTCTCGTTGGCCCACAGACATCCTATCCCGAACCGCTCTGCCAGCCGGGCCACCTCCGGTACCTGCCGCAGGGAACCCTGAGGGAGGCTCGCGTCCAGGATCACGGTACCGTAAATTTCCCGCCCCGGTTGGAGAGTTCCTGTATCCCGTGCGGTATGATCGGCTCGATGGAGCCCCTGCTGGAGCGGGCGCGGCGGGAGCTGTGTCGCCTTGTGTCCATCCCGAGCCCCACGGGTCGGGAGCAGGCCCTCCTGGTGTACCTGGAGGCCAGGCTGGAATCCCTGGGGCTGCGGCCTTTCCGGCAGCCCGTGGTGGAGGACCGGGCCAACTTGATCTGGAAGGGAGCGGAGCGGCCAAAACTTCTGCTCACCGCCCACGCGGACACGGTTTCCCTGGAAGATCCCCCGGAGCTGAGCCGCCCCCGGGTGGAGGCGGGGTGCGTGTGGGGGCGGGGAAGTGCGGACGTCAAGGCCGGGATTGCGGCCATCCTCCTCGCCCTAGAAGAGACCCCGGAGGTCCGGGAGCTGCCCGTGGCCGTAGCCTTCACCGTGGACGAGGAGCGAGAAGGACTGGGGAGCAAGGTGTTGCCCGAGGCGGTGCGGCCAGAGGCGGCCGTGGTGCTGGAGCCCACGGAGCTCCGCATTTGCCCCGTAGAGGCCGGGAGCCTGGAGGTGCGCATCGAGCTTGCGGGGGTCCCCGCTCACGGCGGGGAGTTCGAGGCGGGGCAGAACGCCATTCTGCGGGCCGCACAGCTTCTCGCGGCGTTCCAGACCATGGCGTTCGTGCGGGCCGAACATCCCCTGGTAGGCCGGGGCGGGTTTAACGTGATGGAGATCCGGGGCGGTCGGCCGGCACTCCTCGTTCCGGACCGGTGCACCCTCCACGTGGACTTCCGAGTCCTCCCGGGGCAGGATATGGAGGCCGTCAAGCAGGAGGTCCTGCGGGTGGTTGAGGCACATGGCGGAGCCGCGGAGATCCTCGATGAGAGCCAACCCTTTGCGCTTCCGGAAGACGCCCCCGTGGTAACCCTCCTCCGGGAGGCATATGGACAGGCCCTGGGTCAGCCCGCGCGGCTGGGGGCCATCCGGAGCTGGACCGATGCGGAGAACCTGGTCTCCGTGGGAATCCCCGCGGTGGTGTTCGGTCCCGGGCGGCTCGCGGTGGCCCACACGGCCTTCGAGCACGTGGCGCTCCAGCAGGTGGCGGATGCGGCCCGGGTGCTTAAGTCGCTGATCCGGATTGTGGGGCGTCCTTGATCATCCGTATCCAGATTCCCCACTGCCCCACTTTCCGGAACCCCAGCTTCTCGTACAGGGCCTGGGCCCGCAGGTTGGATTCGCCCACCCAAAGTCCGAACCGCCGGTGTCCTCGGTCCCGCAGGTACCCAAGGCCCGCCAGGCACAGGGCCCTGCCGATACCCCGCCCTTGGTAGCGGTCGTCCACCGCCAACTCGTGAATCTCGCCGATACGTTCCCCCTGATAGTCTACCCAGCGAGCGTCCGTGGCGATGAACCCTACGACTTCCTCGTCCAGGGAGGCCACCAGAAATCCCTCCGGGTCCCGCTTGTACAGCCACCGGAGGTATTCCGTCACCTCCCGGTCCGTACGGTACGCGTACGCCTCAAGCCCCCGGTAGGCTCTCCGGTAAACGGCCACGAGGCGGGGAAGGAGAGGCCGCGGATCCTGGGTGCGGATGAGGGGTTTCGGTTGCACGGAAGTCCTCCAGCCCCCCACCATTTTGCCGGGCGAGGTGGCCGTGCGCACCATCAGACTCCTGGTGGCCTACGACGGAACCCGTTATGCGGGCTGGCAGCGCCAGCCCAGGGCCCCTTCCATCCAGGAGGAGCTGGAGAAGGCCGTGGCCCGGGTGACGGGCGAGACCGTACGGGTGGTAGGAGCGGGCCGCACGGATGCCGGGGTGCACGCCCTCGCACAGGTGGCCCACTTCCGAACCTCCTCCGCCCTCCCGGCGGAACGGTTCATGGGGGCCCTCAACCACCACCTGCCTCCGGATATTGCGGTGCGGTGCGCGGAGGAAGCTCCGGAGGGGTTCCACGCCCGGCGGGACGCCCGCTGGCGGGCCTACCGCTACCTGGTCTGGAACCGGCCCGGGCGGAACCCGCTGCTGTTGAACCGGGCCCTCTTCTGGGAAGGAAGGCTGGATCTAGCGGCCATGCAACAGGCGGCCTCGTATCTCGTGGGCCGGCACGACTTCGCCACCTTCTGCGCGGTGGGGAGCAACCCCCGCACCACCCTCTGCACCCTGTACCGGCTGGTCGTCCTGCCGCGGGGGCCGCTGGTGGTAGTGGAGGCGGTGGCGGACCGGTTTCTGCGGCACATGGTACGGATGATGGTGGGAACCCTGCTGGAGGTGGGATCAGGGAGACGCTTCCCGGAGTCCATGCCGGAGTTGCTGGCGGCCCGGAACAACCAGCTGGCAGGCCCCGTGGTGGAGGCGGGCGGGTTGTACCTGGTGCGGGTAGGATATACTGAATTCCGGACGGGCCCGTAGCTCAACGGCAGAGCGGCCGGCTCATAACCGGTTGGTTCCAGGTTCGAATCCTGGCGGGCCCATGTCGTACAATACTCCCCGTGGCGATCCAGGCGGGCCGTTCTTCCCTCCCTCCGGAGCAGAAGCGGGCGTACGTGCGCGCCATGTTCAGCCGCATTGCCCGCCGTTACGACCTCCTGAACGGCCTGCTGAGCCTCGGACTGCACCGTCGGTGGAAACGGTTCGCGGTGGCGTGCACCGGAATCGCGCCGGGAGACGCTGCCCTCGACGTCTGCTGCGGGACCGGGGACCTCGCCCTGTTGCTCTGGGAGCGGGCGGGGGCAGCCGGCCGGGTGGTAGGGGTGGACTTCTCGGGTCCCATGGTGGAGGTGGCCCGTTCCCGCGCGGGGAGCCGGAAGGGGCTGTGGTTTGTGCAGGGTGATGCGGAATCCCTCCCGCTCCCGGATGAGGCCTTCCATGCCGCCACGGTGGGGTTCGGGATCCGCAACGTGGCAGATCTGGACCGGGCCCTGCGGGAGCTCCATCGGGTCCTGCGGCCGGGTGGACGGCTGGTGATCCTGGAGTTCGGCCAGCCCCGGAACCCTCTGTTCCGATCCCTCTACGACCTCTACTCCTTCACCGTGATCCCTTGGGTGGGGCACTGCCTTTCCCGGCATCCGGACGCCTACCTCTACCTGCCGGTCTCCATCCGGGAGTGGCCGGACCAGCGGGAGTTTCCGGAAATCCTCAAGCACGCGGGATTCGCGCCGGTGGAGGTGCACGACCTGGCAGGTGGCGCCGTGGCGGTGTACGTGGCCTGCAAGCCCCGAGGGGAGGGAGAAGGGTGACGGAGCAGACGGGGATCTACCGGGTGGGGGAAGGAGAGGAGGATGTCTTCCGCATCCTGCTGGAGGTGTACCGGGCTTTGCGGGAGCGGGGCTACAGCCCCCGGGACCAGCTGGTGGGCTACCTCCTCAGCGGGGATCCCACCTACATCACCAGCCACCGGAGGGCCCGCTCCCTTATCCGCAGGGTGAGCCGGGACCGGATCCTCGATGAGCTGGTGCGCTTTTACGTGGAGCAGCGGATCGAGCCCGCGTTGAGGTCGGCATGAGCGCCACCGAGCTCCTGGTCGTGCGGGGGGGAGGGAAGCTGCAGGGGACGGTCCGGGTGGCCGGTGCGGTGAACACCGTGCTTCCCATCATGGCCGCCGCGGCCCTGGCCGCGGACGTCTCCGTGATCGAGAACGTCCCACATTGCCGCGACGTCCTGGTGATGGCGGACATCCTGCGGGCCCTGGGCTGCGAGGTGGAGGTGGCAGGGGGGATCTGCACCATCGACGCCCGCGGGCTTGAGAGGATCCACGCCCCCGCGGATCTGTGTGGCCGCATCCGGGGCTCCTACTACGCCGCGGGTGTGTTGCTCGCGCGGTTCCGACGGTTCGAGGTGGGGCTCCCCGGCGGGGATAGCATCGGCGGTCGGCCCGTGGACTTCCACATCCGAGGGTTCCAGGCCCTGGGCGCGGAGGTCACGACGGGGCGGGGGTACATGGTCGGGTGGGCGGGGGAGGTCAGGGGGACGGAGTTCTACGTGCCGCGCCGCAGCGTGGGCACCACCATCAACCTCATGCTGGCCGCCACCCTGGCCCGGGGCACCACCGTGCTCCACAACGCGGCCCTGGAACCGGAGGTCACGGACACCGCGGTGTTCCTGAACCTCATGGGGGCCCGCATCCGCGGTGCAGGCACGCCCACCATCCTCATCGAGGGCGTCCGGGAGCTCCACGGGGCCCGCACTGCGGTCATCCCGGACCGCATTGAGGCGGGTACGTACCTCATCGCGGGCGCCGCCACCCGGGGAGATGTGGAGGTGGACGGGCTCATCCCAGAGCACGTCACCGCCCTGCTCACGAAGCTCGCGGAGGCCGGGTGTGAGATCGAGGCGAACACGGACCGGGTACGGGTGCGGGCCCAGCGGCGCCTGCGGGCCGTGGACATCGACACCGCACCCTTCCCCGGCTTCGCCACGGACCTCCACCCCCCCTTCGTGGCCATGCTGGCCACCGCGGAGGGCGAGGCGGTGATCCGGGAGACCATCTACGACGGCCGCATGGGCTACGCTTACGAGCTCCTGAAGCTGGGGGCGGATATCCGGGTGGAGGGCAACACCGCGTATCTGCGAGGGGTGGAACGGTTGACGGGGGCGGCCGTCCAGGCCCTGGACATCCGGGGAGGGGCTGCCATGGTGGTGGCCGGGCTGGTGGCTGAAGGGGTGACGGAGATCCACGGGGTGGAGCACATCGACCGGAAATACGAGGGGTTGGACGAGAAGCTGCGGGGGCTCGGTGCGGACGTACGGCGGGTGAAGGTGGTGGAGTCCCCCGTGCTCACCACGGGATCCAGCCTGCCTTGAGGGCAGGCGCTTCTTGTGCCAGAATCTAGCAGTGGGTATGCCCCAGGACGGTTCCGCGGAGACGAGCATGAGAGACGGCCCGATCCCTTCCGGTGGCCCGGAGGTGACCTCCATCGCGCGGATCCCCGTGGAGGGCTCGCAGGTGGCTCCCATCGAGCAGCTGGCGGACGTGCTGTACAAGCTGCCGGGTGGGGCGCTGCTCCTGACGACCATCGAGAACGTCCTGAACTGGGCCCGGGCCAGTAGCCTCTGGCCCCTGACCTTCGGGCTCGCGTGCTGCGCCATGGAGATGATGCAGGCCTTCGCCACCCGGTTCGACCTGGACCGGTTCGGGGTCATTCCCCGGGCCACACCCCGTCAGGCGGACCTCATCATCGTCTCCGGCCGGTGCACCATCAAGATGGCGCCCGTGGTTCGGCGTCTGTGGGAGCAGATGCCAGAGCCCAAGTACGTGATCAGCATGGGGAGCTGCGCCACCTGCGGCGGCCCCTTCTTCTACGACAACTACTCCATCCTCAAGGGCATCGACACCGTCATCCCCGTGGATGTATACGTGCCCGGCTGTCCCCCGCGTCCGGAGGCCCTCATCGAGGGTGTGCTGAAGCTGCAGGAGAAGATCCGGCGCGAACGGCGCCTGACCCGCCGAGGAGCCTAGGAATGGCAAAGGCCCTACGCACGGAGGAGCTCATCCTGAACATGGGACCGCAGCACCCCAGTACGCACGGGGTGTTGCGGCTGGTGGTCACCCTGGACGGGGAGAACATCGTGGAGGTCCAGCCGGACATCGGCTACCTCCACTCCTCCGTGGAGAAGATGATGGAGCACCGCAACTACACCCAGTGCATCGCCCTCGCGGACCGGGGAATGGACTACCTCGCGGCCCTCATCAACGAGATGGCCGTCTGTCGGGCCGTGGAGACCCTCGGTGGGATCCCGGTGCCCGAGCGGGCCCGGTACATCCGCACCATCTTCATGGAGCTGCAGCGCATCGCCAGCCACCTCCTGTGGCTGGGGACCTACGGCATCGATCTTGGCGCCACCACCGCGTTCCTGTGGTGTATGCGGGAGCGGGAGCTCATCATGGACCTCTTCGAGTCCGTCACGGGGGGGCGGCTCCACCACGTCTACTTCCGGATCGGCGGGGTGAACGAGGATCTGCCTCCGGGCTGGACCGATCGGTGTCGGGAGTTCTGCCACTACTTCCTGAACCGGCTCCAGGAGTACCACCGATTGCTCACCGGGAACCCCATCTGGCAGGCCCGGACGCAAGGGATCGGAGTACTCACCCGGGAGCAGGCCATCGCCTTCGGAGCTTCCGGGCCCGTGGCCCGGGCCTCCGGCCTCTCCTGGGACGTACGCAAGAGCCATCCCTACGAGGCCTACGACCGGGTGGAGTTCCAGGTACCCGTGTACACGGAGGGCGACTGCTTTGCCCGGTATCTGGTGCGCATGGATGAGATGCGGGAGTCCGCGAAAATCATCCTCCAGTGTCTCGACCAGATGCCGGACGGGGAGGTTCGGGCACCCCGGGTCTCCCTCACCCCACGCCTTCCCCCGGGCGAGGTGTATACCCGGGTGGAAAGCCCGAGGGGGGATTTGGGGATTCACCTCGTCAGCCACGGCGCCGAGACGCCGTGGCGGGTGAAGATCCGGGCGCCGTCGTTCTCGAATCTGTTCGCCCTTACCCAAATGATGAAGGGGTGGAAGGTGGCGGATGTGATCGCCATTCTGGGTAGCATCGACATCGTGCTCGCGGACGTGGATCGGTAGGAGGGAGGAATGCCGGCGGTCCTGGAGAAAGCCAGTGCGGCGGTCCGAGGGCTGGTGACGGGGCTGCGGGAGACGTTGCGCACCGCGGCCCGACCCAAGGCCACCCTGCTGTACCCGCTCGAGAAGTCCAACGTCTCCCCCCGCTGGCATGGACTCCTGGCCCTCCCCGTGGACAGCGAGATCGGCAACGACAAGTGCATCATCTGCTTCCAGTGTGAGCGCATCTGTCCCAGCCGCTGCATCCACATCGAAGCCACGGGTCGGGGCAAGGAGCGGGTTCTCACCCGATTTGACATCGAGATGGACAAATGCCAGTACTGCGGATTGTGCGTGGAGGTCTGCCCCACGGAGGCCATCGTCTTCACACCACACTACGAGGCCAGCACCTACAACCGCGCCAACCTCCTCTACACCCTCGAAGACCTCCACCGGGCCGCCCCCAAGGAGCCCATCGCCCGAGGGATCCTGCGATGACCTTCCCCAGCCCCCGACCCGCGGGCGGCCATTTCCCGGAAGCCCTCCTCCAGAGGCTGCGGGAGCACTTCCCCGAGGTGGAAGACCTGGTGGAGGCAGCCCGACAGGAATTGGATCGGTTCGAGCGGGAGCAGCAGGAGCGGCTGCGCGCCTACCAGGAGGAGGTGGAGCGGGCCAGGGCGGAAGGAAAGGCCCCGCCCCGGCCCCCCCGCCGGGAGGAACCCGCGGTCCACCGGTACCTCACCCCCGCTGTCCGGGTGCCGCCTTCGCGCTTCCGGGAGGTGATGCGGTTCTTGCGGGACGACCCAGAGTTCCGGCTGGACTACCTCTCCTTCTGCAGCGCCATCGACTGGGGGGATCGCCTGGAGTGCACCTACCACCTGTGGTCCACCGTGCACAACCACGAGCTCTTGGTGAAGGTGCCCGTGGATCGGACGAACCCCCGGATCCCTACGGTGAGCGATCTGTGGGTAGGAGCCAACTGGCACGAGCGGGAGACCTACGACCTCTTCGGCGTGGTGTACGAGGGACATCCGGATCTGCGCCGGATCCTCATGACGGAGGACTGGAAGGGGCATCCCCTCCGGAAGGACTACGTCTACGAGGACCCCGACTGGCTGGTGGAGCTCGCGAGGATCCGCCAGAGCGAGATCGTGGGCACGGAGCCTCCCCTGGGGGAGCGGGCTTAAGGAGCACCCGCGGAGCGGGTGCGCGAAGGCGCCTGCAGACGGGGTGCCTTGCTTGACAGCCGCTATCGACGTCCCTAGGATTTGGTTGGGCTATCGATAGGATTAATCCGCTCCATCGGGGGACGCCGCGGGTGAGTTGGGCTCGTCTCGGGAGCCACGGGGGTGGGGAAGGGCAGACTCCATCTGCCACCTTCTCGCGGAAGGCCCTTCAGCACATCCGAAGCCCATATCGGACACCTACGGGGGAGGGGAGATGATGTCGGACGCTTTGCGGTTCCAGAGCCCGTTCGAGATCGAGACGCCCCCCGGCTGCGAGGGCTGGGCGGAGATGTATCCGTACTACCTCCTGTTCAGCGAGGACCGGAAATCGGAGGAGGAGAACAAACTGTGGTTCTACAATGGCATGCACGCCCCGGAGGCCGTGCACCCGTTTGACACCATCGGATTCGAGGCGGGTTACCTCGGCATCGGGGAGATGAGCAGCCGCATGTTCGCCATCCCGCCCGCCATGGGAATTGACTTCCGGTTCCTGAACGGCCGGCTGTACATCAGTCCCACCGCGGTGGCGGATCCCAAGAAGATCGAGGAGCGGGCCAAGCTCTTCGAACGCCGGGCGGGGTACTACTTCGAGAACTGGCCGCGGTTCTACGAGGAGTGGCGGGAGAAGGTCAAGCGGGAGATCGAGCAGCTGAAGGCCATCCGGTTCCCGGAGCTCCCGGAGGTGGAGGACGAGCGGCTGGTGTTTGAGCGGAAGGGATACGGCACCTCACAGGAGGTGTTCGAGGCATACCACCGGCTGCTGGAGAGTATCTTCCGGATCTGGCAGATCCATATGGAGATCGTGATGATCGGTTTCGCCGCCTACTTCACCTTCTACGAGTTCTGCAAGAAAGCGTTTCCCGAGATCTCGGATCAGGCCATCACCCGCATGGTGGGCGCCATTGACGTAAGCATGTTCCGCCCCAACGACGAGCTGAAGCGACTGGCGAAGCGCGCGGTAGAGCTAGGGGTGGATTCCCTCTTCCAGGCCGGCGCGAATGTGAAGGAGGTGTTCGAGGCCCTCGCGGGGAGCGAGGCCGGACGGACGTGGCTCGAGGAGTGGCGGCGGAGTTCCGACCCCTGGTTCTACATGAACACCGGGGACGGGTTCCACCATCACCACCGGGCGTGGGTGGACGATCCGGGGGCCGTCTTCGGCATCCTGTGCGACTACGTGGCGAAGGTGAAGCGCGGGGAGTCCCTGGAGCGGGACATCGAAGGTCGCCGGCGGGATCGGGACCAGATCACGGAGGGCTATCGCGCTTTGCTGCAGACGGAGGAGGACCGAAAGGCGTTCGACCAACTGCTGGGACTTGTCCGCAACGTGTACTACTCCATCGAGGACCACAAGTTCTACGTGGAGCACTGGTACCAGAGCGTGTTCTGGAACAAGGTGCGGGAGCTGGGAGCCCTGTTCGTCCGACAGGGGTTCTTCCAGGACGTGGAGGACATTTTCTACCTGCACTGGAGCGAGGTCCACCAGGCCCTTATGGACCTCCTGCTTTCCTGGACCATCGGGTCGCCGGCCCGGGGACCCGTATACTGGCCCCCCATCATCGCCCGACGGCGGGAGCTGCTGCAGAGGCTGCGGGAGTGGAACCCGCCTCCGGCCCTGGGGACCGTTCCAGAGGCCGTGGTGGATCCCGCGGTGGTAATGCTCTGGGGGATCACCCCGGAGCGCCTGCGGGCGTGGCTGGAGCCCGAGAAGGCGGAGGAAAAGGTCCTCCGGGGATTCGCGGCCTCGCCCGGTGTGGTGGAGGGGCCCGCGCGGGTGGTCCTCAGCGTGGACCAGCTGCATGAGGTCCAGGAAGGCGAAATCCTGGTGTGCTCCGTGACAGAGCCCAGCTGGGCCCCGGTCTTCTCCCGGATCCGGGCCACGGTCTCCGACATCGGCGGCATGATGTCCCACGCGGCCATCGTGGCCCGGGAGTACGGGATCCCCGCGGTGCTGGGGACCGGATCCGCAACCAAGCGCATCCGGACGGGTCAGCGGATCCGGGTGGACGGCGACGCGGGAACCGTGACCCTGCTGGAGGACTAGAAGGGGGGCGAGGTTCGAATGGAGGTTCGAATGATGGGAGAGATCCCCATTACCCTAGAGTTCTCGCGGGTAGGACTTGCGGAGCGGTCCCTCGTGGGCGGGAAGGTGGCGAGCCTGGGGGAGCTCCTCCGACACGGATGCCGGGTCCCGCCCGGATTTGCGGTCACCAGCCTCGGGTACCGGCGCTTCCTCGAGGCCAACGGCCTGGAGGATCGGCTGCGGCAGGCCCTCGCTTCCGTGGTGCCCCACGACCTGGAGAGCATCGAGCGGGCGAGCCAACAGATTACAGGCATGTTCCTGGAGAGCCGGATCCCACCGGAGGTGCAGGGCGCCATCGAACGGGGGTACGAGGATCTGGGCATCCGGACGGGGCAGTCAGATCCGCCCGTGGCCGTGCGCTCCAGCGCCCTCGCGGAGGACAGTGAGCAGGCGAGCTTCGCGGGGCAGCAGGAGACATACCTGTGGGTCCGGGGGACCGAGCAGGTGTTGGACTCCGTCCGTCGGTGCTGGGCAAGTGCCTTCACCCCCCGGGCGCTCAGCTACCGGCTCACCCAGGGGGTGTCCCTGGACGACGGGGTGGCGGTGGGGGTTCAGCAGATGGTTCATCCCAGGGCCGCGGGGGTGCTGTTCACCCTGAGCCCCCGGACCGGGGACCGTTCCCTGATCGTGGTGGAGGGCAGCTGGGGGCCGGGCGTGGCGGTGGTGAGCGGGGAGGTGACCCCGGACGAGTTCACCATCAACAAGGTGACCCTGGAGATCGTGCACCGTAAGATTTCGCCCAAGACCGTGCAGTTCGCGCCCTCGGGTCATGAGGGGCTGCTGGTGAAGGTGCCCGTTCCCGAGGATCTGCAGACGAAACCGTGCCTCTCCGATGCGGAGGCCGTGGAGCTGGCTCGGCTCGCTCGCCACCTGGAGCAGGTCTACGGGTTCCCCCTGGACATCGAGTGGGCGGTGGCGGAGAATGAGGAATTTCCCCATAACCTCTACCTGCTCCAGTCCCGGCCCGAGACGGTGTGGAGCCGGCGTCCCAGGAGCTCCATCGCGGCCAACTTCAAGGACCCGCTCAGCTATGTGGTGCAGACCCTGGCGGGCAAGGCGCTGTCCCGGTGAGTCCGGTTGGCCATGGGGAGACGGATCCAGCTGATTGACGTCACCTTCCGCGACGGGAACCAAAGCCTGTGGAGCGCCACGGGGATCACCACCCCCATGATCCTGGCTGTGGCAGAGGACATGGATCGGGTGGGCTTCAAGGCCCTGGACTTCACCACCAGCACCCACATGGCCGTGTCCGTGCGGTGGCACCGGGAGGATCCCTTCGAGCGGATCCGGCTCGCCCGGGAGCGAATGCCCCGCACGCCGCTCACCTTCATGACCACGGGGCTCCGGTTCATCCGGTGGGAGCCGTGTCCGCGGGAGCTCATCCGGCTCGCCATGCGCACCGTGGTCCGCCACGGCGTCCGCCGGATCCAGGTGGTGGATCCCATGAACAACGTGGCGGAGATGGTGGAGGGGGCCCGGATGGCCCGGGAAGAGGGGGCCGAGGAGGTGGTGGTGGCCCTGGTGTACAGCGTCAGCCCGGTGCACACGGATGCGTTCTACACCCGTCGGGTCCGGGAACTGGGAGAGAAGGCCCGGGGCGTGGTGGACGCGGTGTACATCAAGGACCCCGCGGGTCTGTTGACCCCCGACCGGGTGAGCACCCTGGTGCCGGCCCTCCAGGAAGCCCTGGGGGATACCCCACTGGAGGTGCACTCCCACTGCAACATGGGGCTCGCCCCCGTGTGCTACGTCCGGGCCGCGGAACTGGGGGTGCGAACCTTCCACACCGCCATCCCTCCCCTGGCGGAGGGAACCAGCCTCCCGAACTTCTTCCGGACCGTAGCGAACCTCCGGGAGCTGGGATTCGAGGTGGAGGTGGATCTCCAGGCCGCGGAGAGGGTCTCCCGGTACTTCTTCCAGGTGGCACGGCGGCGAAACCTGCCCATCGGCCGACCCTCGGAGTATGACCTAGCCTACTACCGGCATCAGGTCCCGGGCGGCATGGTCACCACTCTGAAGCGGAACCTGCGGGAGATCGGACAGGAGGACAAGTTCGAGGCGGTGCTGGACGAGATCGTCCGGGTGCGGGCGGAGCTAGGATATCCCATCATGATGACGCCCTTCAGCCAGTTTGTGGCCACGCAGGCGCTGTTGAACCTCATCGGCCCGGAACGCTACCACCTCGTGGCGGACGAAACCATCCGGTACGTCCTGGGACAGTACGGGCAGCCTCCGGGCCCCATCGATCCCGAGGTTCGGGATCGGGTCCTCTCCCTCCCGCGGGCCAGGGAGATCCCCTCGGAACGGCCAGACCTCTCCATCGCGGAGCTGCGCAGGATCTACGGGGGCCGCTCGGACGAGGAGCTGCTGCTCCGGTATGGGCTACCGGAGGAGGAGGTCCTCGCGATCCAGCGGGGTAAGTCGGCTCCCCTGGTCCTGGACGGAAAGGGGAGTGGGGAAAGTTTGAAGCGCCTCGTGGAAGCCCTTTCCTCGGATTCCCGGAAGGTGACCTACGTCCGGCTGGAGCGGAAGGGCCTGGGGCTTACCCTGAAGCGGGGGCAGGTCTCATGAACCTGCGGGGTCGGTGCTTCGTCCTGGACGTGGACGGGACCTGTATTGTGGCGGAGTCCGCGGAGTGGCGCAACCCGCAGGTCCTCCCGGGAGCCCGGGAGGTCCTCGAGGCCATTCGCCAAACCGGAGGACGGTTCGTCTTCCTGACCAACGGCAGCGCCCTTCCGCCGGAAGAGTACACGGAGGTCCTCCGGGCGAGCGCGCTGCCCGTCGAGGATCATGAGGTCATCACCCCGGGCGCCATCGCCGCGGAGATCATCGCCTGCGAGTATCCGGGCCGCCCGGTTCTCGTGTTGGGCCAGCGGGGGTTGCGGGTGCCTCTGGAGCAACGGGGAATCCCGTGTGTGGGAGTGGAGGGAGGGGAGCGGGCGGGGGTGGTCCTAGTGGGCTGGGATCCGGTCTGGACCTATGAGAAGCTGGCGGCAGCCTGCCGCGCCATCTGGAACGGTGCCGCGTTCCTGGTGACCTCGCTTTCCCCCTGGTACGCCACCAAGCACGGCCGGACTCCGGGGCTTTCCGCGGCCCTCGCCGCGGCCATCACCTACATCACGCAAAAGCCCGCCCGGCTCGTGGGCAAGCCCTCCCAGGATGCGCTACGGGTGGCGGCGGCCCGACTGGGGGTGCCGGTAGAGGAAGTGGTGGTGGTGGGGGACGACGTGGAGCTGGATTCCCGGATGGGGAAGGAGGCCGGGGCGCGGACCGTCCTGGTGCTCACCGGTGTGACCCTGAGCGAAGAGGTGCGGAAGCTCCCTCCGCAGGAGCGGCCAGATCTGGTGCTCCACGGGATCCAGGACCTGCTGACCTACCTGTAGGGTATCGGAGCAGACCATGAGGGCGGCGCGACTCCATAGGTACGGAAGCCTGGACGATCACAGCTCAGCCCTGGTGCTGGAGGAGGTTCCGGAGCCTAGGGTGCAAGCCCCAGATGATGTGGTCCTCCGGGTGGCCGGGGCGGGCGTGTGCCGGACGGATCTGCACATCCTGGAGGGCATGTTCCAGGGGATCATGCGGGCGCGCCTTCCCTACATCCCGGGACACGAGAACGCAGGGTGGGTGGAGGAGGTAGGGCCTGCGGTCCGGTCCGTGCGCAAGGGGGATCCCGTCCTCGTGTACCCCATGGTCTCGGATGGCGTCTGCCTGGCGTGTCGGCAGGGGCAGGAGATGCACTGCGAGAACGGTGCCTTCGTGGGGCTGGATCGGGACGGCGGGTTCGCGGAGTATCTTCTCGTGAAGGAGCGCAACTGCATCCGGCTGCCGGAGGGGTTGCCCCCGGAGGAAGCCGCACCCTTTGCGGACGCAGGACTGGCGGCCTACCACGCGGTGAAGCGGGCAGTCCCACTCTTGGGACCTGGAAATCTGGCCGTGCTCCTCGGCTTCGGAGGGCTGGGGCACCTAGCGTACCAGATGCTCCGGGCCCTGTGCCCTGCCCGCATCGCGGTGGTGGACCGGTCGGAGGAGGCCCGGAGCTGGGCTCGGGAGCTCGGGGCGGACGCGGTGTTCCCCACAGGTCCGGAGATCCCCGCCCAGTTCATGGAGTGGAGCCAGGGACGAGGCGCTCAGGTGGTCCTGGACTTCGTGGGGGAGGGAGGCGCTCCTGCCCTCGGATGGTCGTTGTTGGGGCGTCGGGGAACCTACTTCGTGGTGGGGTACGGGGATTCCCTCACGGTGCCCACCATGGAGCTGGTGGCCATGGAGAAGGCCATCGTGGGAAACCTCGTGGGGACGTACGCGGAGCTGGTAGAACTCGTGCACCTGGCCGCGGAGGGGAAGGTACGCGCGAGGACGGTGCACTACCCCCTGCAGGAAGCGAACCAGGCCCTCATAGACCTGCACCGGGGAAACGTCCGCGGCCGGGCGGTGCTGGTTCCCTGAGAGGTCCGGAAGGAGACGACGGTGCGGTTCGGCGTGATGGGCGCAGGGGCCATGGGGTGCCGTTTTGGCGTGCACCTGGCAGAGGCCGGGCATGAGGTGTGGCTCGTGGACGTGTGGGAGGAGCAGGTGGCTGCCCTCCGCCGGCACGGGGTGTGGGTGGACGACGGGGTGCGCCCGCGGTCCGTGCGGGTCCAGGCCACCCTGGACCCCGCGGAGGTGGGAACCGTGGATTACCTGCTGGTCTTTACCAAGTCCCACCACACCCGACAGGCAGCCCAAAGCGCCGTACCCATGGCGGGTCCCCGCACCTGGGTGGTGACGCTCCAGAACGGGCTGGGAAACGTGGAGGCCCTTGCGGAGGTGTTCCGCGCGGAGCGGATCCTGGCGGGCGTGTGCTTCCTGTGGAGCGACCTGGTGGCCCCCGGGCGGATCCGGTGGACCCCGCACCCCGTGGAGATCCACCTGGGCCCCGTGGACCCCTCCGGCTTCGGCGGCGCCCAACAGCTCGCCACCGTGCTCACCGCCGCCGGCCTGCCCGCGCAGGCCCTCCCCGATCCCTGGGAAGCCATCTGGTACAAGGTGGCCTTCAACGCGGCCGCAAACGCGCTGGCGGCCGTCACCCGGCTTCCCGTGGGGCCGCTCGTGGCGCAGCCCGCTGCGCGGGAGATCTTCGAGCGGCTGGTGGAAGAGGTAGCGGCGGTGGCCGCCGCGGAGGGGATCTCCCTGGATCCCCAACGGGTCCTCGATACACTCCTCCGGCGCCACCAGTCCCCACAGGAGCGCACGCACCTTCCCTCCACGCTCCAGGACGTACTGCGCCAACGCCCCACGGAGATCGGGTTCCTCAACGGTGAGATCGTCCGGCGCGCGGAGCGTTACGGCATCCCCGTCCCCTACAACACCCTCCTCACCCGGATCATAGAGATCCTGGAGCGCACGTACCCTCAGCAGATCCTGCTCCTGGATCCAAGGGTGTGACCGAATTCCATCTGGCGGGACGCCGTGAAGTCGGTGGAGGTTGCCCGTGCGGGTGGGCCCCGGTAAGATGGGAACGCAGCGGAGGAAGGCATCTTGGTGCAACCGAGGGAAGGCATGGCCAACCTAAATCCGCCCGTGGAAACGGTCCGCCCGAGGTACGAGAACCGGATCCAGCAGCGCTTGCAGGCAGGAGCGTTCGTCCTCACCTTGGAGTCCCCACCCCTGAGCGGCTCCAAACCGTTTGAGGAGGTGGTGGAATCCGTGATCCGCATGGGGCGGTGGATCCAGCAGGACGGGCGGGTCGCGGCCCTCACCATCTCGGATCGGGTGCGCACGGATCACGACCATGACGCGCTGCTGGTAGGCCGCATGGTGGCGGAGGCCACCGGGATCCTGCCCGTGGTCCACTGGGCCGGAAAGGGACGCGTCCTCCCCGATCTGGAGCGGGATCTCGAGCGAGCCCGGCAGGAGGGCATGGAGGCGTTTTTGTTCATCACGGGGGATGCGCTCCGGGAACCCCCTCCGGACAGACCCGCCCGGTACCTGGACTCCGTGCAGTCCCTCTGGATTGCCCGCAGAACGCTTCCTGCCGCGTTCCTGGCCGCGGCGGTGAACCCGTTCAAGTACCGGGAGGAGGAGCTCCTGGGGCAGTACGTGAAGGCCATGAAGAAGCTGCGGGCCGGGGCGGACGTCCTCATCACCCAGATCGGGTGGGATCCCCGGAAGTTCCAGGAGCTCCGGGCGTTCCTCGCTTCCCGGGGAATCCCCGCGCCGATCCTGGCCAGCGTGTGGCTCCTCACCCCCTCCCTGGCCCTACGGATCCGGGAGGTGAAGCTCCCCGGCGTGCCGATCCCTGCGGACTTCCTGCGGCGTCTGGAGGAGGACGCGAAGGCGGAGGACGGAGGGAGGTCACGTGCCATCCGCCGGGCCGCTCTGCAGGTGGTGGGCGCACGGCTGTTGGGGTATGCGGGAGCGCATCTGTGCGGGGTGCACGCGGAGCGCACCCTGGAACAGCTCCTGGACCAGGTGGCCGCTCTGGAGGCGGACTGCCCGGATCTGGAGTCGTGGCGCACAGCATGGCAGGAGGTGATGACCCACCCGGACGGGCGTCCGGTGCAGCTGGCTCCTGAGGGGGCCTTCTACCTTGATCAGGGAGAGGGGCCCGCGGAGGCCTCCCCTGGGGAGGTGCGGGCTTTCCGGATCCTGGAGACCATCGACCACTGGATGTTCCAGCCCGCGTCTCCCGTGGCGAGACTGGGAGCGTCGCTGCTGGGCCCCGTAGGCCGGCACAGCGCCGCGGGCCGGGTTCTCGCACGGGTGGAGCATGCCATCAAGGGACCATGGGTGGGGTGCCAGCTGTGCGGGTTCTGTCGGCTCCCCTACACCTTCTTCGTGTGCCCGGAGACCTGCCCCAAGGGGCTGGCGAACGGCCCCTGCGGGGGCACGGACGGGAACACCTGCGAGTTCGGGGATCGGGAGTGCATCCACGCCCGCATCTACCGGCTCGCGAAACACACAGGCCAGCTGGAAAAGTGGGAGCAGACATGGGTTCCGCCCGTTCCCGAGGAGATCCGCGGGACGTGCTCCTGGATCGGACATTTCCAGGAAAGCGGACCACGGTCAGAGATCCTGCCTTCGGCGCCGCAGGTGCAGAGGCGTCCTGCTCCCGCATCACCGGTCCCGGTGCGGGGAGGGAGCGCTCCGTTTCCCGAAGATTGATTGAGGGGAGGAGGTCGGAAGGTTGGGAAGGTGGCTTCTCCTAGGAGTGTTCTGGTGGCTGGCCGTGGCATCCTTGAGCTCCTCCGCCTGGGGACAGGCCGGGGTTCTCATCCGGGTGGGCACTCCGGGCGCGGTGTCGGACGCGGGGATCTTCCTCGGCCTGGAGAGGGGGTATTTCCAGGAGGAAGGTCTGCAGGTCCAGCTCAACCACCGCATGCGGTCCACGGAGATCATCCCGGCGCTCGCCACGGGGCTGCTGGATGTGGGGGGCATTGAGATCATCCCGGCTTTCCTCAACGCCGTCCAGCAGGGGGCGGGGATGCGGATCGTGGCCACCAAGGGTTCCTTCTCCAAGGGCCACGGGTTCAACGTGCTGGTGATCCGCCGGGAGCTGTTCGACGGAGGCCTCGTGCGCAGCGTGCGGGATCTGCGGGGACGCCGGATTGCGGTTACCAACCTGGCCGGGGTGCAGACCTACCTCCTGGAGCGGATGCTGGCCCGGGGCGGGGTGACGCTAAGGGAGGTGCAGCTGGCGCCCATGGCCATCCCGGACATGCCCGTGGCGGTACACAACGGAGCCGTGGACGCAGCCATGATGGTGGAGCCGTCGGCCACCATCTCCGTCCGGAGGCTACGGTCCGGCGTGCCGCTGTTGACCGCGGATGCGGTGGTGGCGGACTTTCCCGCCGCGGTTCTGGTGTACTCGGAGCAGATGCGCGCGCAATCCGAGGTGGCCATACGGTGGATGCGAGCGTACCTGCGGGGGCTGCAGCTCTACAACGACGGATTGCGGAACCCCGCGGTGCGCCGGGAGGTGGTGGAGGTCCTGAAGAAGTACACCCCCCTCCGGGAGGACGCCCTGTTCCAGGAGATGGTGTGGCCGGGGCTGCGGCGGGATGGGGTGTTCGATGCACGGCACCTGATGGCCCTCCAGGCGCACATGGTAGCTCAGGGCGCGCTTGTGTCCCCGCTCCCGGTGGAGCGGCTGGTGGACTTCCGCTTCGTGCGGGAGGCCGCCCGGACCCTGAACATCCGGTAGGAGGAGAGGATGCTCAAGGTCGACGCCTTCTGCCACATCTATCCGAAGGAGTTCTACGACCGGATGACCCAGCAGGCCTCCTCCGGAGCCTATCTCCAGCGTCTGGTCCGGGGTGTGAGCACCCTCTGGGACCTCGACAAGCGGTTCCGGATCATGGACACCCTGGGTGCGTACGTGCAGGTCCCCTGTCTGGCGGCCCCGCCCATCGAGGCTGTGGCCACGGGAGCGCAGGGGGTGGAGCTGGCGAGGATCGCGAACGACGGCATGGCCGCACTCGTGGACCGCTATCCCGACCGGTTCGTGGGATTCGTGGCGTCTTTGCCCCTCGACGACGTGGAAGCCGCGGTGCGGGAGGCGGAGCGGGCGGTAGAGGAGCTGGGAGCCACAGGGGTCCAGATCTTCACCAACGTGCTCGGAAAACCCCTGGACCGCCCGGAGTTCCTGCCCCTGTTTGAGCGCATGGCCACCTACGACCTTCCCATCTGGGTCCATCCCACCCGGGGGCAGGAGCAGGCGGATTACCCCACGGAGACCCGCTCCAAGTACGACATCTGGTGGGCTCTGGGCTGGCCCTATGAGACCGGGGTGTTCATGACGCGGATGGTCTTCTCCGGCATCTTCGATCGGCTTCCGAACCTGAAGATCATCACCCACCATCTGGGCGGGATCATCCCGTACGTGGAGGGCAGACTCGGGTGGGGGGGGCTGGACCGCATCGGCCACCGCACGGATTCCGCAGAGGACGTGGAGGCCCGGCAGAGGCTCAAGCGTTCGCCGTACGAGTACTTCCGGATGTTCTACGCGGACACGGCCCTCTTCGGGAACGTACCGGGGGTGGAATGCGGGGTGGCGTTCTTCGGTGCAGACCACGTCCTCTTCGGCTCCGACATGCCCTTCGGTCCGGAGGAGGGGGCCATGTACGTGCGGGAGGCCATCCGGGCCGTGGAGAACATGACGGCGTCTTTCGAGGACAAGCGAAAGATCTTCGAGGAGAACGCCCGGCGGCTGCTTCGCCTGCGTCTGCCTGGCTAGGGGGAAGGGCTCAACTGGATGTGGTGGGGGCGGTAACCCGGCGGAGGCCGAGGTATGCCTCGGCCACGCGGGGGTCCTGGAGGAGGGCCTGCGGGGAGCCCTGGGCGACCACCTCGCCCGCTTCCAGCACGTAGGCCCGGTCCGCGAGCTGGAGGGCCATGCGGGCGTTCTGCTCCACCAGGAGCATGGTGGTGCCGTGGGCCCTCAGCTCTCCGAGGACCCGGAAGATCTCCCGGACCACCAGGGGGGCAAGTCCCAGGCTCGGCTCGTCCAGCAGCAGCAGCCGCGGTCGACCCATCAGGGCCCGGCCGATGGCCAGCATCTGCTGTTCCCCCCCGGAGAGGGTTCCGGCCAGCTGGCGCCGCCGTTCCCGCAACCGGGGAAAGAGGGTGTACACCCACTCCAGATCCCTCTCTACCTCCTCCCGGGGGGTGCCCCGCTGGATCCGAGAGAAAGCGCCGAGGCGCAGGTGGTCCTCCACCGTAAGGGTCGGGAAGAGCTCTCGTCCCTCGGGGACCAGGACGATGCCTTCCCGGTGGAGCTGTTCCGGTGTGCGGTGCGGGAGGGGATTCCCGTCAAACCGCACTTCCCCCGTGGCGTGAGCCATGCCCACGAGACCCAGCAGCGTGCTGGTCTTGCCCGCGCCGTTGGGGCCGATCAAGGTCACGGCCTCGCCCGCGTTCACCTCCACGTGGATCCCGTGGACCACCTCCACGGCTCCGTACCGCACCCGGAAGTCCCGGAGCTCCAGGATCTTCATCCCGCGGTCTCCACGGGGACGCCTAGGTACGCCTCCAGGACCCGCGGATTCTGCTGGACTCCATCCGGAGCCGCTTCGGCCAGTTTCTCCCCGTAGTGCATGACCACCACCCGGTCCACGAGCCCCATGATGAGGTCCATATCGTGGTCCACGATGAGGATGCTGGTTCCGCCTTCCGCGAGGCGCCGGAGGAGCTGCGCCAGCTCCCGCTTCTCCCGCGCCCGCAGCCCGGCTGCGGGCTCGTCCAGCAGAAGGAGCTGCGGTGAGGAGGCAAGAGCCCGTGCGATCTCCAGCAGCCGCTGCTGCGCGAGGGGGAGCTTCCCGGCCCTCTCGTGGGCGAGGTGTGCGAGACCGACCCGTTCTAGGGCCCGGTAAGCCTCTGCCGTGGCCGCCTGCTCCTCCCCCCGGAGCTTGTCCCACCCCAACAGACACGCCAGCATCCCGCTGCGGGTCCGGCTGTAGGTGCCCAGGGCGACGTTCTCCAGCACCGTCAGGTCCCCGAAGAGATGCGGCTGCTGGAAGGTCCGGGCGATTCCGAGCGGGTGGATGGCGAAGGGGGGACGTCCGGAGATGCGGTGCCCCGCGAACCACACCTCACCCCGCGTGGGCGGATACAGACCCGTGATCAGGTTGAAGCAGGTGGTCTTGCCTGCCCCGTTCGGTCCGATAAGTCCCACCACCTCTCCCCGCCGGATCGCGAAGGAGATGCCGTTCACCGCTACGAGCCCTCCGAAGCGTTTGGTGAGCTCCCGGACCTCCAGGAGGGCCTCCGAGCGGGGAAGGGGGACCGGGGCGGCGGGAAGCGAGCGTCCCTGGGAGAGGAGCGGGAGACGGCGGGGGAGGTAGACCTCCAGGAAGGGCCACAGCCCCCGCGGCGCCAGGATGAGGATGCCCGCCAGGATCAGGCCGTACGCGATCACCTCGTACTGAGCGGCGCGGCCGAACAGCACGGGGAGGATGTCCTGCAGCCAGCTCCCGAGGAGTGTTAAGAGCCCCGTGCCCAGGAAGATTCCCGGGATGCGGTCCACGCCGCCGGCCACCGCCATGATGACGTACCGCATGGAGGCCTCAAGGCTGAAGGGCTGCGGGTTCACGAACCGGAGGAAGTGGGCGTGGAGCCACCCCCCAAGCCCCGCGAAGAGGGCGGCCAGCACGAACACCTGCAGGCGGATCCACGGGAGGTTCACGCCGAAGCTCGCGGCCACCACACCGTCGCCCCGTGCCGCCCGGAGGGCCCGGCCCATGCGGCTGGAGGTCAGCTGCGCGCAGCCCCAGGCGAGCACCACCGCGCACCCCAGGCTCAATAGCCCGAACCACCTGGGATCCCGAAGGGAGAGGGGGCCCAGGCGGAGGGCCGGGATCTCGCTGATGCCTCCGTGCCCTCCCGTGATGGGGACTAGGTTCCCCATGAGGATGGAAAGGGCCATCTGCCATGCGATGGTGGCGAGCGGCAGGTAGTGCCCTTTCAGGCGGACCGTGACGCTCCCGAGCACCACAGCCGCAAGTCCGCAGAGGGCAAGCGCGAGGAGGAGACCCGCCCAGGGGGACCACCCCCAGCGGGTGGTGGTGATGGCGGCGGTGTATGCGGCAAGCCCCATGAAGGCGGCCTGCCCGAAGCTGCTCATGCCCGCAAGCCCCGTGAGGAGGTACAGGCCCAGGGTCACCACCGCGCTGATGGCCATGAAGTTCAGCAGGGTGAGGTAGAACGGGGGGAGGAAGGGGATCAGGGCGAAGGCCAGCGCGAGGAGGATCCAGCGGATCACTCTTCCACCCCTCCGATCTCCAGCGTGCGCAGGCTCTGGACGAACAGGATGGGCAGCAGGAGGGCAAACACCAGCGCCTCCTTGTAGGCACTCGCGTAGAAGGCGCTGAAGGCCTCCAGGGTGCCCACGAGGAGCGCACCCACCGCGGCTAGGGGATAGCTCACGAGTCCTCCCAGGACCGCGGCCACGAAGCCCTTCAAGGAGGGGATGAACCCCATGAAGTAGGCGGCGTTGGTGAGGGGTGCGAGCAGCATGCCTCCCAGGGCGGAGATGAGGGAGGCGAGGATGAAGGCCACGCGGCCCGCCTCCTGGATGCTGATCCCCGTGAGGCGGGCCCCCCGGCGGTTGATGGCACAGGCCAGGAGGGCCTTGCCGTACAGGCTCCGGGAGAAAAACCCGTAGAGGGCCAGGACCCAGGCCAGGGCCAAGGCGTAGACCGCGAAGTTCTGCTTCGGCAGCGGCACGGGGCCCAGCTGTACCTCTCCCGGCAAGAGAGGGGGGAGACGGTACTGCTCCGGCCCGAAGAACACGAGCCCCAGTCCCTGCAGCACGAAGTGGAGCCCCAGGGACAGGATGAGGTAGGTGAGTACGGAGGCGTGCGGGATGGGTTCGAAGAACACCCGGTAGGTGGCGATCCCCATCAGGACCACCACGCCCACCGCCAGCACCCACGCGAGGATCGGGGAACCGGTGGAGGCGGACCACATCCCCATCCCCAGCAGGGCCCCGGCACCGCCAAAGAGCAGGAGGGGCAGGCGACGCGCGCCCCGGAAGAGGTCCAGTACCCCCCAGGCGGTCAGCAAGACCGTTCCGAGCCAGATGGAGCCGGGGAGCTTGTGGTCCACCAGCAGGGCGTATGTGAGGGGCGCGTACATGAGGAGCTCCCCCATGGGCACGAAGAGGACCCGGGTCACGGTGAATACGAGCACGATGGTGATGGCCAGAAGCCCGTAGATCACCCCGCTGGTGATCCCGTCCGCGATCAGAAGCCCCAGGATGGTGGCGTCCACCGACGGCTTCCCGCCTCCCTACTGGCGCGGGAGGAAAGTGCGCAGGAGCTTCAGCTTTCCGCCCTGCACCTGGACGAAGACGTTGCTGTATTCAAACCGGTGGCCCAGGTGGTCGATGGGCGAGTAGCTGAACACCCCGTGGGCTCCCGGGAGGTTCCGGGTGGCCTCGATCTCGTCCCGGAGGGCTGTCCGGAAGGCTGGGAGATTATCGGGGCTTACCCGCCGCAGGGCCCGCTCCAGGGCTGGGCGTACGATGAGCCAGAAGTCGTGGACGTGGGCCCCGAACTGCGAAACGCTGCCCGGCCCATACCGGCTCTCGTAGATCCGCTTGTGCTCCAGGGCGGGCCGCTTGCTGGGGTGGTTGTCCGGCAGCTGGTCTGCCACCACCGCGGGGCCTACAGGGAGGAGGGCCCCCTCCAGATCCTTGCCTCCGACCCGCAGGACATCAGGATCCCCGACGGCGTGCGTGTGGTAGATGATGCCCCGATATCCGCGCTCCCGGAGGGTCCGCTGTGGCAGGATCGCAGGGGTTCCGCTCGCTCCCACCAGCACCGCGTCCGGCCTGGCCGCGAGGAGGCGCAGCACCTGGCCCGTCACGCTGGTGTCCGCGCGGGCGTACCGTTCGTTCGCCACAACCCGGATGCCGAGGTTCGGGGCTGCCTGGGAGAGGGAGGTCCACCACTCCTCGCCCCAGACGTCGTTGAACCCGATGTAGCCCACGGTCCGGACTCCCCGGAGCCGCATGTCCAGGGTCACCGCCTGGATGGCGCTCGCTGCAGTCTGCGGCAGGAGGAACACCCACCGGCGCTTCTCGTCCACGGGGTGGACGATGTTCTGGGTGGCCCCCATGGCCATCTGCGGGACGCCTGCCTCCCCCGTAACATCCACCATGGCGAGCGCGCTCACAGAGACCGTACTCCCTGCGATGGCTACCACCCGGTCCTCCGCAATGAGCTTGCGGGCATTCTGGACCGCCAAGGTGGGATTGGTAGCGTCGTCGAGGATGATGTACTGGATCCGGTAGCCCGGGATGGCGTCCCGGAATAGCTCCTCATACAGCAGGAAGGCGTTCCGCACCGGAATCCCCAGCGCCGCCGCGGGGCCTGTGGCGGAGACCACCACGCCGATCCGGATCACCCGGGGGGCCTGGGCGTAGCCTGCTCCCAGGAACCCCGCGAGAGCAACGCACACCACCAACCCAAGCACCGTCCACCGGCGCATGTTCTCTCTCCCCCCGTCTTGAGGTTTTCTTGAGCCCATCGAGCCTTTCTATTTTTTACTTTTTACTGTGGATCTCGCCCCCCATGCAAGGTGCGGCAGGCTCGGATCAGACGCCGCGGGGTGGTATCATGGGGGGAGAAGGACGATGGCGCGGGTTGCGGTGGCCATGAGCGGCGGTGTGGACAGCGCGGTGGCCGCAGCCCTCCTTGTGGAGGCTGGGCACGAAGTGGTGGGCTTCACCATGAACCTGTGGCCCAGCTGGCTAACGGAGGAGGAAACAGGCCCCACGTGCTGCGGGATCGGGGCCGTGGAGGACGCCCGGGACGTGGCGCGCCAGCTGGGTATTCCCCACTACGTCCTGAACCTGCGGGAGGCCTTTGAAGCCGCGGTGATCCGGCCCTTTGCGGAGGCCTATGCCCGGGGCCGCACTCCCAACCCGTGCGTGGCCTGCAACCGGTACATCAAGTTCTCCTTGCTGCTGGAGAAAGTGGCTGCCCTGGGGATGGAGTACCTCGCCACGGGACACTACGCCCGAGTGCGCTGGCAAGGCGGGCGGTTCCGGCTCCTGCGGGCCGCGGACCGGGCCAAGGACCAGTCCTACGTCCTCTATGCCCTCACCCAGCAGGAACTGAGCCGGTTGCTCTTCCCTGTGGGGGAGCACACCAAGCCCCGGATCCGGGAGATGGCCCGACGCCTGGGACTGGCGGTGGCGGACAAGCCCGAAAGCCAGGAGATCTGCTTCGTGCCCCGGGGACACTACACGCAGGTGGTGGCCCGGTTTGTTCCGGAAGCGCTCCGGCCGGGCCCCATCTACGACACGGAAGGTAGACTCGTGGGAACGCACCAGGGGATTGCCCGGTACACCCTGGGGCAGCGTCGGGGATTGGGAATTGCCGCAGGCAGGCCCCTGTACGTGGTGGCCATCCTGGCGGATCGCAACGCCCTCGTGGTCGGGGAGGAGGCGGATCTTCGGGTCGCGGAGGTGGAGCTGGAGGAGGTGTCCTGGGTGCAGGGGGAGCCCCCGGCTTGCCGGTTTGCGGCCACGGTGCGTCTGCGTCACGGGGCTCCAGACGTCCCCGCGGAAGTGGAGTGCCTGGCGGAGGGGGTCCGGGTGCGGTTCCGGGATCCCGTGGGGGCCACGAACGCGGGGCAGGTGGCTTGCCTCTACCGGGGAGAGGAGGTCCTAGGCGGCGGTGTGGTGCGCCGGGTGCGCACCCTCGGCGGGGAGCGGTTCGAGCAGGCCATGGCGGTACCGGTATGCACAGGATAAGGAGGGATGCGGGATGGCGGAGCGTTCCGAGTTTCTCAGCGGGTTCGTGGTGGGAGCACTCGTGGGGATCGGGTTGGGGTTGCTGCTGGCGCCCCAATCCGGGGAACAGGTGCGGCACCGGCTGAAGGAGCGGACGGAGGAATTCGCGGGACGGTTGCGGGAGGGAACCCAGAACCTCACGGAGCGCGTCCGGGACACCGCGGAGACCGTGATCCAGCGCGGCCGGGAGGTGGTGGAGCACGGGGCCGAGCGGATCCGGGAGGCCATCGTGCGGGGCAAGGAGGCGGCACAGGAGCAGCGGGAGGAGCTGTTGGGCCGCCTGGAGGAGCTGGAGGAGCGCTGAGCCCTGAGGAGGCCGCCCGCGAGGTCGTCCGGCGCCTCCAGCAAGCTGGGTACGAGGCGTACTGGGCAGGGGGGTGTGTCCGGGACCTGCTCTTGGGGCGAACCCCGAAGGACTACGATGTGGCCACTAGTGCCCGCCCGGAGGAAGTCCTGCGTCTATTCCCCGATGCCCTCCTGGTAGGGGCTACTTTCGGGGTGGTTCGTGTGCGGGTGGGGGGCCACTGGATAGAGGTGGCCACCTTCCGGGTGGAGGGCCCCTACCTCGACGGTCGGCATCCCTCACAGGTTTATTATGCCTCCGCGCTGGAGGACGTCCGTCGGCGGGACTTCACCATTAACGGGCTTCTCCTGGATCCCATCACCGGTACGCTCCTCGACTGGGTTTCCGGACAGCGGGATCTAGCGGAGCGGCGGCTGCGCACCATCGGAGACCCCTGGGAGCGCTTCCAGGAGGACCGGCTCCGGATGCTGCGGGCGGTGCGGCTCGCGTGCGAGCTGGATTTCGCCATCGACCCGGAGACCTTGGCGGCCATCCGAGCGCTCGCGGATCGGATCCGCTCCACGAGCTGGGAGCGGATCCGGGACGAGCTCCTCCGCCTCCTCACCGGTCCCCGTCGGGGACGCGGGCTGCGGCTTTTGGACGAGACCGGGCTCCTTCCGCACATCCTCCCTGAAGTGGCGGCGATGAAGGGCATCCCGCAGCCGCCTCAGCACCATCCGGAAGGAGATGTCTTCACGCATACCATCCTGAGCCTCGACGCCCTGCGGGATCCTTCCGCGGTGCTGGCCATGGCCACCCTGCTGCACGATGTCGGCAAGCCCCGCACCTTCACACGAGGTGAGCGGGTATGGTTCCCTGCCCATGACCGGGTGGGCGCGGAGCTCGCGAGGGAGATCTGCCAGCGCCTCCGGTTGAGCCACAGGGAGACCGAACGGATTGTAGCCCTGGTGCGGGACCACATGCGCTTGAGCGACCTCCCCCGCATGCGGGAATCCAAACGCCGGGCCTTCTTCGCCCGACCGGACTTCGAGGAGCTGTTGGAACTGTATCGGGCGGACTGCGTGGCGAGCCACGGGGATCTCTCCACGTACGAGTGGATCCTCGCCCACCGCGAACAACTCCGTCCGGAGGATGTCAACCCGCCGAGGCTCCTGACGGGGTGGGACCTCAGGGCCCTCGGACTGCAGCCCGGCCCCGTTTTCCGGAAGATCCTGGAGGCGGTGCGGGACGCCCAGCTGGAGGGGCGGGTACGGAGCCGGGAGGAGGCGCTGGAGTTCGTCCGCGAACTCCTGCGCACGCAGGAAAAGCCCCACGGGGAGTCGAACTCGCATCCGGAATCCCCGGGGGAGGTCCGGACGGTTCCGTGAACCCATGGGTGGAGCGGACGGGCGAGGTGGCGCAGGGGCGCGGCGTGGGACGCATCGTGGCCCTCGTCAACCAGAAGGGCGGCTGCGGGAAGACCACCACCGCGGTGAACCTCGGTGCGTGCCTGGCGGCCCTGGGCTTCCGGGTGCTGCTGGTGGACCTGGATCCGCAGGCGAACGCCACCGTGAGCCTGGGATTGGAACCCGCGGAGCTCCCGCACACCATCTACCACGTGATCACGGAGAGCCGATCGGAGGAAGGCGGCGTCTCCCTGGAGGACATCCTGCGGCCCTCCACGGTCCCCGGCCTCGTGGTGGCGCCGTCCTCCATCGACCTGGCGGCCGCGGAGCTGGAGCTCGTAGCTCGGATCGGGCGGGAGCACGTGCTGCGGCGGAAGCTGGAGCCCGTGCGGGATCGGTACGATTTCGTTGTCATCGACACCCCCCCTTCCCTAGGGCTGCTGACCCTGAACGCGCTGGTGGCCGCGGACCAGGTCGTCATCCCGATCCAGACCCACTACTACGCCCTGCTGGGCATGCGGCAGCTGCTGCGCACCCTGCAGATGGTGCGGGACGAGATCGGCCACCGGGTGGAGATCCTGGGGGTGCTGGCCACCATGTACGACGGCCGCAACAACCTCAGTCGGGAGATCCTGCGGGGGATCCATGAGTTCTTCGGGGAGAAGGTTTTCCAGACCACCATTCACTTCAGCATCAAACTGGTGGAGTCCTCCATGGCGGGGGTTCCCATCTTCCTGCACCTGCCCCAGTCGCGGGGGGCGCAGGAGTACATGAGCCTTGCAAAAGAGGTGGTGGCACGTGAGCAGATCGCGGGAGGAACTCCGGCGCGGAATTCGGGCCCTTATTCAGGACACGAGCCAGAAGCTGCGCGAGCTGGAAGCAGCCATCCCCCCGGAGCGGACGAGTAGCGGGCAGCTCCTTCCGCACCCGGAGCCTTCCCCATCCGGGCCTCCACAGACCCCGCTTTCTCCCCCCCCAGGGTCCTCCTCGCCCCCGCAGCCCTCCGTGGATCTGGAGGAGCTGCAGAGCTACGACGACCGTCGGGGGGTGTGCTTTGCGTTCTTCCTGAACCGGAAGTGCTGGGAGGTCCCGGAGGCCTACTGCAACCAGGCCCTCCACATCTGCATGCTCCGGCAATGTCCCGTCTACTTCCTGCACCGGGAGGACCTGGAGCGCCGGTTCGCCGCGAAGTTCAGGTATCTGTGGTGAGGACCCCCAGCTGTGCTGCGGGTTCGTATCGGGCCCGGAAGGCCTCCGGTGTCATCCCGGCGGCCGCGCTCAGCTGCCGCAGCATCTGCGGGTCCTGCAGGTCCTCCGGCTCCAGGCGGATCATGTACTTCCGGGCCACCCGGTAGGCGGTGGAGCGGAGGTCCACCCGCCGCACCCTGGTCCGGCCCGTCTGCGGGTCCAGGAGCTCCGTGAAGTCCACGTAGCGCAGCTGCCCGGCCTCCATGCACACCATGGCCCCCTCAGACCCTTCCTCCTCCAGAAGGTAGCGCACCGCGCCGTAGCCCAAGTCCCGCACGTACTCGGAGTCCGAGGCGATGGGCGGAGCGCACCGCAACTCGTACCCGATGCTCTTGTGCACGATGGTGCGTTGCTCCCCTCGGGCCGCAAATCGCCGCTCCACCATGCTCTTCAGGATGTACGCCAAATCCAGCTCCGCCAGACGGATGTGTCCGTACGGATCCCGTACGATCCGGACACCCTCCTGCGCCGCGAGCTCCTCCTCCGGGACCTGCTCCAGGATCCCCTCCGCCACGATGGCCACCCCGTCCTCCCGGCCCATGACCCGGCGCTTCAACATGGCGGCCTCCAGCACGTCCGCCACCAGGGCCAAGGAGGTACGCTCGGGGAACTCCTCTGGAATGAGGGTGAGGGTGGCTCCCGCAGCCTTTCCGATGCCCAGGGCCAGGTGCCCCGCGCTGCGACCCATCACGCTTACGAAGAACCACCGGTTCGTGGTGCGGGAATCCTCCATGAGGTTGCGCACCAGTTCAAAGCCCACCTGCTTGGCGGTGTGGAATCCGAAGGTGGGGGCTCCACCCGGGAGCGGGAGGTCGTTGTCGATGGTCTTGGGCACGTGGGCGAACCGGATGGTGCCCCGGGCCCGTTCGCATACCCGGGCTGCGGCGAAGGCGGTGTCGTCTCCCCCCACGGTGACCAGATATCCGATGCCGAGTTCCCGGAGGTTGGAGACCACCCGCTCTAGGTCCTCCTCCCGCCGGGTGGGGTTCGCCCGGGAGGTCCGGAGGAGGGATCCCCCGTCAAAGTGGATCCGGGAGACCTCCGCGATCTGAAGTTCCCGCACATGCCCCCGCTCCCGCAGGGTCCGGGCGTCCTCCTGCATGAGCCACTGCCACCCGTCGTAGATCCCCCACACCCGGAGACCCCGGTTGCGGGCTTCGATGGTCACGGCTCCGATGACTCCGTTGATGCCGGGTGCCGGCCCTCCTCCCACCAGGATGCCCAGGTCCTTCCCGCGACCTTCCATGGCACACCACCTTTCCCAGGTCTGGGTTTAGAATGAGGGCTCGCACCATCTCCGGGCAACCCGCATGATAGGTTCGGGAGGTGGCGCATGGAGGCGAAGTGGATCCGCGTGCGCGAGGTGGGCCGGCATGTGGGGGAGGAGGTGGAGCTGCGGGGATGGCTCTATGACAAACGGAGCAGCGGCAAGGTCCGGTTCCTCCTGGTGCGGGACGGGTCCGGAATCCTGCAGGCGGTCCTTGCCAAGCCCGAAGCCTCGGACGACCTCCTGGCGCAATACGATGTCCTCACCCAGGAAAGCGCCCTCATCGTCCGGGGGATGGTGCGGGAGGACGCCCGGGCACCGGGCGGGTACGAGCTGGCGGTTCGGGAAATCGAGCTGGTGCATCGGGCAGAAGGGTATCCCATTACCCCGAAGGAGCACGGGATCGAGTTCCTGCTGGACCACCGGCACCTATGGCTGCGCAGCCGCCGGCCACACGCGGTGCTCCGCATCCGGGCAGAGGTGATCCGGGCCGCGGAGGAGTACCTGCAGGCTCACGGATATCTCCGGGTGGACGCGCCCATCCTCACCCCCCTCGCGGTGGAGGGGACCACCACCCTCTTCAAGGTGGACTACTTCGACCGCAAGGCCTATCTCACCCAGAGCGGGCAGCTGTACATGGAGGCCGCGGCCATGGCCTTCGGCCGGGTGTACTGTCTGGGCCCCACCTTCCGAGCCGAGAAGTCGAAAACGCGGCGCCACCTCACGGAGTTCTGGATGCTGGAGCCGGAGGCCGCCTACCTCGACCTCGATGGGTGCATGGCGCTTGCGGAGGGACTCGTGGTGGCCATCGTGGAGGCCGTGCTGGACCGGTGCAGGCGGGAACTGGGGGTCCTGGGGCGGGAGACGGAAGCCCTGGAGCGCGTTCGACCTCCGTTTGCCCGCATCTCCTACGACGAGGCGGTGCGCCGGGTCAACGAGGCAGGGCTTTGGATGCGGTGGGGCGAGGACTTCGGTGGGGACGAGGAGACGATCCTCAGCCGTGCCTTCGACCGTCCCGTATTCGTGCACCGCTACCCCGCCGCCTGCAAGGCCTTCTACATGCAGCCCGATCCGGAACGCCCGGAGGTGGTGCTGAACTTCGACCTTCTGGCCCCGGAAGGGTACGGGGAGATCGTCGGCGGCGGCCAGCGGATCCACGATCTGAGCCTGCTGGAACGGCGACTTTCCGAGCACGGGCTGCCGCCACAGCCCTACGCGTGGTACCTGGACCTGCGGCGGTACGGCTCGGTCCCCCATGCGGGGTTCGGGTTGGGGATCGAGCGGACGGTAGCTTGGATCTGCGGGCTCGACCATGTGCGGGAGGCCATCCCCTTTCCCCGCCTCCTCTACCGGCTGGGCCCCTGACCGGAGCGGCCTTTCCATCCCCAAACTGCGAACTTTTGTACGCAAAGGGCGCCCGAGGAGGTTGCCGGCCGGGCGGAGACGTGGTATGCTGAGCCTAGAGCAGCCAGGCAGGCGAAGGAAGGGGTTGTGCCATGTACGCGGGAGTGGGTAGGAAGCCCACTCCTTCGTTTTAGAGGAGGCTATGGAGCGGCAGGCGATTCTTCGGCGCGTGAGCCAGCTCGCTCAGCCCATCGCGGATCGGATGGGGCTGGAGCTGGTGGACGTGGAGCTAGAAGGACAGGGCTCCCGCACGGTCCTGCGGATCCTGGTGGATCGGGAGGGAGGGGTGTCCGTAGAGGACTGCGCCCGCCTGTCCGAGCGCGTCTCCCGTCAGCTGGACCTGGAGGATCTCTTCCTCCACCGCTACACCTTGGAAGTGGCCTCACCCGGGCTGGACCGACCCCTGCGCCGGGCCGGGGACTTCGAGCGGTTCGCGGGTCGGCTGGTGGAGGTCACTACCGTCTCCGAGATCTCCGGCCAGCGTCACTTTACGGGACGGCTCCGGGGGATCGTGGAGGGACGGGTGGTGGTGGATCTCGGAAGGGGCCGGGAGGCCCACATCCCCCTCGGGGAGATCGCTCAGGCACGGCTGCGGGTGGATCCCGAGGAGATCCGGCGGGATCTGCGTCGCCGCTAGGGCACCCGGGCCGTCCGGAAATCCAGAAACGAGGTGGTGGAGAGGAATGAATGGAGAGCTGATCCGTGCGCTGGACCTCCTGGAGGAGGAGCGGGGGATCTCCAAGGAGGTGCTCATCGAGGCGGTGCAGAACGCCCTGGTCTCTGCCTACAAGAAGCACTTTGGGGGCACGGGCCAGAACGTCCGGGTGGAGCTCGACCCGAGGACGGGGGAAGTGCGGGTGTATAGCACCAAGACCGTGGTGGAACGGGTGGAGGATCCCACCACGCAGATCTCCCTGGACGAGATGCGTCGGGAGGATCCTACCGCACAGGTGGGGGATCTCGTGGAGGAGGAGATCACGCCCCGGGATTTCGGCCGCATCGCGGCCCAGACCGCCAAACAGGTCATCGTCCAGCGGATCCGGGAAGCGGAGCGGGAGCTGGTGCAGAAGGAGTTCGAGAAGCGCGAGAAGGAAGTGGTCACGGGAATTGTCCAGCGGATCGAGAAGCGGAACGTGTATGTGGACCTGGGGCGTGTGGAGGCCGTGCTCCCGCCCACGGAGCAGATCCCCCGGGAGACCTATCGTCAGGGGGAGCGGATCAAGGTGTACGTGACGGAGGTGCGCACCACCACCCGGGGTCCCCAGATCTTCGTCTCCCGGGCGCACCCGGGGCTTGTGCGCAAGCTCTTCGAGCAGGAGGTGCCGGAGCTGCGGGAGGGGATCGTGGTCATTGAGAACATCGCCCGGGAACCCGGCTCCCGCACCAAGATCGCGGTGTACTCCCGGGACCGCAACGTGGATCCCGTGGGCGCCTGCGTGGGGCCCAAGGGGAGCCGGGTACAGGCGGTGGTGGACGAGCTGCGGGGGGAGAAGATCGACATCGTCCCCTGGAGTCCGGATCCTTCCCAGTTCGTGGCCGCGGCCCTTCAGCCCGCAAAGGTGAGTCGGGTGGAGATCGACGAGGAGACCCGGACCGCCACCGTGATCGTACCCGACAACCAGCTCTCCCTGGCCATCGGCCGGGAAGGGCAGAATGCACGGCTGGCGGCGAAGCTCACCGGATGGCGGATCGACATCAAGAGCGAAACACAGGTGCGGGAGGCGGAGGCCCGTAAGCTGTTCCGGGATCTTACCCCCGAGGAGCTGGCGGAATCCACGGAGGTCCAGGAGGGAGCCTAGGGGATGCGGCAGCGAAAGGTCCCCATCCGCATGTGCGTAGGCTGCGGGCAGATGCGTCCCAAGATGGAGATGATCCGCGTGGTTCGGACTCCCGCGGGGGAGGTGGTGGTGGACACCTCTCGCAGCCGCAAGCTCTCAGGTCGGGGGGCCTACGTGGATCCCAACTGGGAGTGCTTGGCCTCCGCCCGTAAGGGGAAGAAGCTCGAGCGAGCCCTGGAGGTACCGGTTCCGGAGGAGGTCTACGGGCAGCTGGAGGCCATGATCCGGCCGTCCGTGCGAACGACGGCGGAGACCGCGGGGAAAACGGAGGGGAAGTGAATGCGCCTGTACGAGGTTGTGAAGGCGACGGGATTGCCGCTCCGGGAGGCCGTGGAGAAGCTGGCGGAGCTGGGATTTGAGGTCAAGCCCAATCCCCAGGCCGCGATCCCGGAGGAGGCCTTGGCGAAGCTGCGGGAAGCGTTTCCGCAGCTGGGTGCGGCGCCGAAGGACGGACCCCAGAAGCGTGTGGCGAAGAAACCCGCCCCCGTACCTCCTGAGCCCGCGGGACCCAAGCGCCGCATCATCAAGCGGGCGGAGGAGATCGAACGGGAACGGGAGGAGCAGCGCATCCTGGCGGAGCAGGCAGCCCGGGCTGCGGAGGAAGCGCGGCTCGCGGAAGAGGCGGCCCGTCGGGCCGCGGAGGAGGCCGCCCGGGCTGCAGAGCAGGCCCCGCTGGAGCCTACCTCCGTCCCCCCCGTGATCGTGGAGCCCCGTCCCGCTCCGCCTCCGGAGGAACCGAAGCCGGTCCCTCTCCCCGAGCGGCATGCGGAACCCGCGGTCACCATCTCCCCAGAGGTACTCCGGAGGGTGACGCAGCCAAGGCCCGAGGCCAAGCGGGTGCCGCCTCCCCCTCCGCCGCCCCTGCGCCAACCCCCCAAGCCCTCTAAGCGTCCCGCTCCCCCTCCCCCACCCCCGCCCCGACCACATGTGACCTCTCCTCCGACGATGGCGGAGCCTAGCCCCCCGGAGGTCCCGGTCCTGGCCAAGGAGATCCGTCTGGAGGGACCCATCACGGTGGGGGAGCTGGCTCAGCGGATGGGCGCTCCCGCTTCCGAGGTGGTGAAGCGGCTGCTCACCATGGGAATCCTAGCGGGCATCAATCAGCAACTCCCCCCTACGACCGCCCGGGCGGTGGCCCAATCCTTCGGAGTGGCGGTGGTGGAGGAGAGACGGGACCTGCGGCCTGCCCTGCAGGCCGCCAAGCGGCTCCAGGTAGAGGCTCAGGGGGAGCCTCGACCCCCGGTGGTGACGGTGATGGGGCACGTGGACCATGGCAAGACCACCTTGCTCGATGCCATCCGCAAGACCAATGTGGCGGCTGGAGAGTATGGAGGGATCACGCAGCACATCGGAGCCTACCAGGTCTCCGTGGATGGCCGCAGGATCACCTTCATCGACACCCCGGGGCACGAGGCCTTCACCACCCTGCGGGCCCGGGGCGCCCAGGTCACGGACATCGCGGTCCTGGTGGTGGCCGCGGACGACGGGGTCATGCCTCAGACCATAGAGGCCCTCAACCATGCGCGGGCGGCCGGGGTCCCCATCCTCGTGGCCATCAACAAAATGGACCTGCCCGGTGCGAACCCGGACCGGGTCAAGCAGCAGCTCGCGGAGCAGGGACTCGTACCGGAGGAGTGGGGTGGGGACACCATCATGGTTCCCGTCTCCGCGCGGACCGGTCAGGGGATCCAGGACCTTCTGGAGATGATCCTCCTGGTGGCAGAGCTCAACGACCTGCGGGCGGATCCCCGCAAACCCGCGCGGGGAACCATCCTGGAGGCCAAACTGGATCGGGGCAGAGGCCCTGTGGCCACCGTCATCGTGCAGGAGGGCACCCTGCGGGTGGGGGATCCAGTGGTGGCCGGAGAGACTTACGGGAAGGTGCGGGCCATGATGGACGACCGGGGCAACCGCCTGCAGGAGGCCGGCCCCTCCACCCCGGTAGAGGTGGTGGGTCTGGAGGAGGTGCCCACCGCGGGGGACATCCTGGAGGTGGTGCCGGACGAGCGGACGGCGAAGGCCATCGCGGAGGAACGGAGGGAGCAGCGCCGGGAGCAGGAGCGGGTGCAGATCCGACGCGGAGGCGTGGAGGAGGCCGCGGGGATGGTCCGCGAGCTCAGGCTCGTGGTGAAGGCGGACGTCCAGGGATCCCTGGAGGCCATCACCGCGGCCCTGGAGCGGCTGAGCACGGAGGAGGTGCGGGTCCACATCCTGCACGCGGCCGTGGGGGCCGTGACGGAGAGCGACGTGATGTTGGCCTCCGCAAGCGACGCGGTGGTCCTCGGGTTCAACGTGCGACCGGATGGGGGGGTCCGCCGCCTAGCGGAGCAGGAAGGGGTGGAGATCCGCCTGTACCGCCTCATCTACGAGGCGGCGGACGATGTCCGTCAGCTCCTGGCGGGGCTGCGGGCCCCGGTGGTGAGCGAGGTGGTGCTGGGGCGGGCGGAGGTCCGGCAGATCTTTCCCATCTCCCGGGTGGGGACCGTGGCTGGTTGCTATGTGCGGGAGGGGAAGGTGGTACGGGGCGCGCAGGCGCGGCTTGTGCGGGACGGTGTCGTGGTCTACCAAGGGCGTATCGCCTCCCTGCGGCGGTTCAAGGAGGACGTGCGGGAGGTGGCCGCGGGGTTCGAGTGCGGTGTGCTTCTGGAGAACTTCAACGATGTCAAGGAAGGGGACATCATCGAGACCTTCGAGGTGCGCGAGGAGCGCCCGACGTCGTGAGCAGGACGAGGGTGAGGTGCCATGGTGGTGGGGACGCTGCGCGTTGCGCTCAGCTTGCCGGGGCCTCGGAGCCTGAAGGACAAGCGACGGATCGTGCACAGCCTCCTCCGGCGCCTGCACAACGAGTTCGCGGTGGCGGCGGCGGAGGTGGACGACCAGGACCTGCGGGGCCGCGCCACCCTGGGCATCGCGGTGGTCACCAACGACGGACAGCACGCGGATCAGGTGCTCGCCCGGGTCCTGCGCTACATCGAGCGGCAGCCGGAAGCCGTGGTCGTGGACTACGACGTGGAGATCCGGTAAAAGCGAGGTGGTCCCTATGGCGTCCCCGCAGCGCGTGGAAAAGCTCCGGGAGCTCATTCGGGAGGAAGTGAGCGAGATCATCCACCGGGTCCTGAAGGATCCCCGCATCGGGTTCACCTCCGTGACGGATGTGGAGCTCAGCAGCGACCTCCGTCACGCGAAGATCTTCGTGAGCGTCCTGGGAAGCGAGGAGGACCGGCGCCGGACCATGGAGGCCCTGCAGAACGCGGTGGGATTCGTACGCACGGAGCTGGGCCGGCGCATCCGGATCTACCGGACGCCGGAGATCCAGTTCCGGCTGGACACCAGCATCGAACGGGGCACCCGGGTCATGGAACTGCTCCGATCCCTCTCCGCTCCCGAGGAGCCCGGGAGGGCCGAGGAAGATGGAGACGGTGCGGAAGCGGATCGCGCGGGCACTTGAGTCGGCCCGGCGCGTCCTCCTCGTAGCCCACGAGCGGCCGGACGCGGACGCCCTGGGAAGCGCCCTGGCCCTGGCGTTGGCCCTGGAGCGGTTGGGCAAGGAGGTGGTGGTGGGCAGTCAGGACGGGGTTCCGCAGCTGTACCGGTTCCTTCCCACCTGGGAACGGGTAACCGTTATCCCTCCCCAGGATCGCTTCGATGTGTCCGTGGGGATAGAGTGCAGCGACCTCGCCCGGGCCGGGAGCTTCGCGGCTCCCCTCGGTGCGGCCCGGGTGGTGGTCAACCTGGACCACCACCTCGACAACAGCGGCTACGGGGATCTCGTGTGGGTGGAGCCGGAGGCGAGTGCGGTAGCGGAGCTCGTGGCGGAGCTCATCCGGGAGCTTCAGGTGCCTTTGGAAGGACCCATCGCGACCTGCCTGATGGCGGGACTCCTCACGGATACGGGATCCTTCCGGTACGCCTCCGTACGGCCCGAGAGCTTCCTGCTGGCCGCGGAGCTGGTGCGGGGCGGCGCCCGGCCCCATGAGATCTACGAGCGGGTTTACGAATCCCGCTCCCCCGCCAGCATGCGGCTGCTCGGCTGGAGCCTCGTGCGCATGCGGCTCGCGCTGGGGGGGGGCCTGGTGTGGACCGTGGTGGACGAGGCGATGTTGCAGGAAGCGGGAGCGAGCTGGGAGGACACGGAGAACATCGTCTCCCACCTGCGGGGCATGGCGGGCGTCCGCGTGGCGGTGCTGTTCCGGGTGGATGCGGGGGAGGTCCGGGTGAGCCTGCGTTCCCGGGGCGGGGTGCGGGTGAACGAGCTGGCGGCCCGGTTCGGAGGCGGGGGGCACGCGCAGGCCGCGGGGTTCACCTCCACCGATCCCCCGGAGAAGGTGATCCGGGAAACCCTCCACGCGGCGGGAGAGCTGCTCGGTGCGGCTCCCGCGTCCGGAATGCATGGGTCCTTCTTAGGGTGCGGGCCATGGATGGACTTCTGAACCTCCTGAAACCTCCCGGCATGACCAGCCACGACTGCGTGGAGGAGCTGCGGCGTCTGGTGGGCATGCGGCGCATCGGGCACACGGGAACCCTGGATCCCGGTGCCGCGGGGGTTTTGGTGTGCTGTATCGGCCGCACCACCCGGCTCAGCGAGTTCCTCATGGAGCAGGACAAGGCGTACCGGGTGGAGCTGGTCCTGGGAGTTTCCACCACTACTGGCGATGCCCTGGGAGAGGTCCTCATGCGCAGGGGGGTATCCGTGCGCGGGGAGGACCTGGAACGGGTCCTGCGGCGGTTTTTGGGGACCATCCAGCAGGTGCCCCCCATGGTCTCCGCGGTGCACCACGAGGGCCGGCGGCTGTACGAGCTCGCGCGGAGGGGGATCGAGGTGGAGCGCGCGCCCCGCACCGTCACCGTCCACGAGATCCGTCTCCTCCGGTTCGATCCCCCCCGGGCTCTCCTGGACATCACGTGCTCCAAGGGCACCTACGTGCGCCAGCTGGCGCACGATATCGGGGAAGCCCTCGGGTGCGGGGCGCATGCGGGCTTCATGATCCGGACCCGGGTCGGCCCGCACCGTCTCGAGGAGAGCTACACCTTCGAGGAGGTCGAGGAAGCAGTGCGGAACGGGGAGTTCCGCCGCCTCCTGATTCCCCCCGCCCAGGCCCTCCCGGATCTCCCGGAGGTGGAGGTGGAGGGCCGTATGCGGGCCGCCGTCCTCCACGGGCAGCCCCTGCCCCTCTGGAAGGTGGCTCCTCATCTTACCCTCCCCCAGGGTACCCTCGTGAAGGTCCTGGATGTGGAGGGGAACCTGCTGGCTATCGGCCGGGCGGTTGGGGGACAGCTGCGGCCCTACAAGGTGCTCCTCGTGGCCTCGGGACGCTGATGCAGGTCTTCCACGCGCCGGAGGAGGTTCCCCCTGCCTCCACCGGCATCGCCTTGGGAACCTTCGACGGCGTCCACCTCGGCCATCGGGCGGTCCTGGAAGCGACCGTGGCGTGGGCCCGGGAGCAGGGGTGGCGGAGCATGGCCCTCACCTTCCATCCGCATCCCCTGGAGCTCCTCGCCCCTCCTCGGGAGCCCTTCCTGCTCACCACCCTGGAGGAGCGGATCCACCGGTTTGCGGCCACGGGCCTAGAGGCCGTGCTGGTGCTGAGGTTTGACGAGACCCTGCGGAACACGGAACCCCAAACCTTCGTGGAGATGCTCGTTCACCGACTGGGCGTTCGGGGCGTGGTGTGCGGTTCGGGATTCGCCTTTGGGCGGAATCGGACGGGAAACGTGCAATTGCTGGAGCACCTGGGAGCCCGGATGGGATTCGGGGTCCGGGTGTGCCCGCCGGTGGAGCTCGGGGGAGCTCCGGTGAGCAGCAGCCGCATCCGGGCTCTGCTCCGGGAGGGCCAGGTGGAGGAGGCCGCGGTGTTGCTGGGCGATCCGTACGAGGTCCGCGTCCGGCTCCGACGCCAGGTGCGGGGGACCGGCGGGTTCGTGTGCTGGTGCGAGACCCCCCCCAGGAAGCTGGTACCCGCCCCAGGAGCCTACGGGATACGGGTGGAGGCAGAGGAGGAGGTAGACGGAGTGGCTCAAGTAGGATCCCAGGAGCTGGTGGTCATGGTCCCTCAAGCCCTCCCCGGCCTCGCCACCCTCCGGTTTGTCCGCCGCCTCGCCCCGGAGCCCGTGTTTGCCCCCCCAGGGGGGGCGTGATAAGATGGACCCGGTTTCCGGAGGAGGGAGGAGGATGGCCCTACTGAAGGAGGAAAAACAGACCCTCATCGAGCAGTTCCGCCGGTCGGAAGCGGACACGGGCTCCCCAGAGGTCCAGGTGGCGCTCCTCACGGAGCGCATCCGGCTCCTCGCGGAGCACCTGAAGGTCCACCGCAAGGATCTCCACTCCCGGCGAGGGCTTGTCCAAATGGTTAGCAAGCGTCGGCGGCTGTTGCGATACCTCCAGCGGGAGGATCCAGAACGGTACCGGCAGCTCATCGAGCGTCTGGGCCTCCGCAGGTAGGGGAATGGACCGTTTCGGGCGGACGTAGTAGGGGGTGGGGAGGTCCGGGGATGGAGGGAGGACGATCATCGCGACCTCTGCTTCGGGTCCCTGCTGACCTGGAGCAAAGCTCCCGGTGATCGGGCCCTCCTCTCCGGCCTCCCACTGACCGGGCACCCGGAGTGCCGGAACACGGAGGAGGATCGTATGACCGTTGCCATCTCGTATGCGACCCCGGAAGTGTACCGTGTCGTCTTTCCGGTGGGGGATGAGGAGTGGGTGATCGAGACCGGGAAACTGGCGCGCCAGGCGAACGGTGCGGTGACGGTCCGGTACGGAGAGACGGTGGTGCTCGTCACGGCCACCGCCTCCGAGAACCCGCGGGAGGGGATTGACTTCCTGCCCCTCACGTGCGAGTTCGAGGAGCGCCTCTACGCCGCGGGCAAGATTCCAGGAAGCTTCTTCCGCCGGGAAGGCCGGCCTGGAGAGCGGGCCATCCTCAGCGCCCGGCTCATGGATCGGCCCCTCCGCCCACTCTTCCCCAAGGGCTTCCGGAATGAGGTCCAGGTGATCGCCACCACCCTGTCCGCGGACAAGATCCACCCGCCGGACGTGGCCGCGGTGGTAGGGGCGAGCGCGGCCCTCGCCATCTCCGACATCCCCTGGGAGGGACCCATCGGCTGCGTGCGGGTGGGGTGGGTGGACGGGCGATTGGTCCTGAATCCCACCCTCCAGCAGATCGAGGGACCGAGCCGGCTGGACCTGGTGGTGGCGGCCACGGACGAGGCGGTGGTGATGCTAGAGGCGGGTGCAGACCAGGTCCCGGAGGAGGTGGTCCTGGAAGCCATCGACCTCGCCCACGCGGAATGCCGCAGGATCATCGCCGCTATCCGGGAGCTGGTGGAAAAGGCGGGCAAACCCAAGCGCCAGGTACCCCTCTTCGCCGTAGACCCGGAGCTGGAACGGGTGGTGCGGGAAGCCTCCGTCCCGGCGCTGGATGCCGCCCTGCGCAACGCCGATAAGCAAGCCAGGGAGGCCGCGGTGGCGCAGGCGGCGCAGGAGGTGGGTGCCCGCCTGTTGGAGCAGTACCCGGATCGGGCCCTGGAGATCCGAGCCGTCCTGGAGTCCGTCCAGAAGGACCTCGTGCGCCGCATGATCCTGGAGGAAGGCGTGCGCACGGACGGTCGGACACCCACGGAGATCCGCCCTCTTTACATCGAAGTCGGCCTCATGCCCCGCACCCACGGGAGTGCCCTCTTCCAGCGGGGTCAGACGCAGGTGCTCACCCTGTGCACCCTGGGCACGGGGGAGGACGAGCAGATCCTGGATGATCTGGGGATTCTGGAGCGGAAGCGCTTCATGCACCACTACGTCTTCCCGCCCTACAGCACGGGAGAGGTACGGCCCCTGCGGGGTCCGAGCCGGCGGGAGATCGGGCACGGAGCCCTGGCGGAGCGGGCTCTGGCCCGCATGATCCCGCCGGAGGAGGCGTTCCCCTACACCATCCGGCTCGTGAGCGAGGTCCTGGAGTCAAACGGCTCCACCTCCATGGCCTCCGTGTGCGGGAGCACCCTGGCCCTCATGGACGCCGGTGTCCCCATTCGGGCTCCTGTAGCGGGCATCTCCATCGGGCTCATGACGGGCGAGGACGGCCGCGCGGTACTCCTCACGGACATCCAGGGAATCGAGGATGCCCACGGGGACATGGACTTCAAGGTAGCGGGCACCCGGGAGGGGATCACCGCCATCCAGCTGGACATCAAGCTGCGGGGGCTTCCGCGGGACCTCATCGCCGAGGCCCTGAGCCGGGCCCGGGAGGCGCGGCTCGCCATCCTGGACGCCATGCTCCAGGTGCTCCCCGCTCCCCGCAGCGAGCTCTCCAAGTACGCCCCACGCTTGGTGACCCTGCAGATCCCGCCCGAGAAGATCCGGGAGGTGATCGGGCCGGGCGGTAAGGTCATCAACCGGATTACCGCGGAGACCGGTACCCGGATCGAGGTGGAGCAGGATGGCCGGGTGATTATCGCCAGCACCAGCGAGGAGGCGGCCCAGCGGGCGATGCAGAGGATCCGGGAGATCGTACAGGAGGTGGAGGTGGGGCAGACCTATCTCGGCCGGGTCACCCGGCTCACCAGCTTCGGCGCCTTCGTGGAGGTGCTGCCCGGTAAAGAGGGCTTGGTGCACATCTCCGAACTCAGCGACCGACGGGTGAACCGGGTGGAGGACGTGGTGAAGGTGGGCGACCAGATCCTCGTGCGGGTGAAGGAAATCGACGCCCTGGGCCGGGTGAACCTCACACGTCGCGGGCTGACGTCGGAGGGGGGGAGTGGGGGAGCACCTGCCTCCGTGGCCCCTGCCCGGGGGCCGGGGGGGCGTGAGGACCGGCGGCCTGAGGGAGGGCGACCGGTTCGGCCGGATGCGCGGCCCCGTAGGACGGAGCCCCGACGGTAGGAAGCGGCCGTGGACGCGGAGGTGCACAGGACCCGGCTTCCGAGCGGGATCCGGGTGGTCACGGAGGACATCCCGGGCGCCCGCACCGTCACCCTCGGCATCTGGGTGGAGACCGGGACCCGCTTCGAACCACCCGAGTGGGTGGGGATTTCCCACTTCGTGGAGCACATGCTGTTCAAGGGGACCCGCCGCCGCAGTGCGCAGCAGATTGCAGAGGAGGTGGATGCCCTAGGAGGCCAGCTCAACGCGTTTACGGATCGGGAACTCACCTGTTACTACGTACGCGTGCTGGCGGATCATCTGCCCCGGGCTACCGACATCCTCGCGGACATGCTGGTAGCCTCCCTCTTCGATCCGGAGGCCATCGAGAGGGAGCGCCAGGTGATCCTGGAAGAGATCAAGATGTACGAGGACAGCCCGGATGACCTCGTGCAGGATCTGTTCCTGGAGACCCTGTGGGCGGGGGACCCCCTCGGATGGCCCGTGATCGGCACCGCACACACGGTGCGCCGCCTCCACCGGGAGGCATTCCTGGAGTACCTAGCACGGGAGTACGTGCCCGATCGCACCATGGTGGCCGCCAGCGGAGCCGTGCGTCACGAGGCCATGGTGGACCTGGTGCAGGAGCTGCTCGCTCCCCTCGACGGGGCGGCCTCGCCGCGGATCCTGCGGGCTCCGGAGGTGCGCCGGGAGGTGCGCGTGCGGGAAAAGGACACGGAGCAGGTTCACCTCTGCTTCGGCTATCCGGGGCTCCCGCAGGCGCATCCGGATCGGTACGTCCAGGCGGTCCTGGAGACCATCGCGGGCGGTGGGATGAGCAGCCGCCTCTTCCAGGAGGTCCGGGAGAAGCGAGGGTTGGTGTACAGTATCGGTACTTTCTCCACCATGTACCGGGAGGCGGGGGCCTTCGCCGTCTACGCGGGGACCAGCCCCGAGCGGGTGGGTGAGGTGCTGGAGGTGGCCCTCCGGGAGCTGGAGCGACTGCGGACGGAACCGGTGCCGGCGGAGGAGCTGCAACGGGCGAAGGAGTCCCTGAAGGGGAACCTCATGCTCTCCCTGGAGGGCACGGCGCCGCGCATGTTCTATCTGGCCCGCAGCGAGCTGTACCTGGGCCGCTACGTATCGCCGGATGAGATCCTGGCGGAGATCGAGGCGGTGACCGCGGAGCGGGTGCAGCTTCTCGCCCAGCAGCTCCTGAGCGGCCCCCCGGCCCTGGCCGCGGTGGGACCGGAGGGAGCAGAGCGGCTGCTCCGGGGCTGGTTCGAATCCGTGGAGGTGGGAAGGTGAGACCGTTCGCTCCGTCCGTCCTACGGGTAGCGGTCTCTGGGGCTGCGGGCCGGATGGGCCGCGCGGTGGTCCGAGCCGTGGTCCGGGAGCCGGATCTCCTTCTCGTGGCGGCCTTCGGCCACACGCGCGCCCTCGGAGAGGACGCGGGAGAGGTGGCGGGAGTGGGGCCAGTCGGGGTCCCCATCCGGCCCGCGGAGGAGATCGAGGGGCTGATGGCGGATGTGCTCGTGGACTTTGCCGTGGGTGCGGCCACGGTGACCAACGCCCTCCGCGCGGTCCATCGGGGCGTGCGGCCCGTGGTGGGGGGAACGGGGTACGATCCCGCCGCGATCGGGGTCCTCGAGCGGGCGTGCGGGGAGCGAGGCCTTGGGGGGGTGGTGGCTCCCAACTTCGCCCTGGGGGCCGCCCTCATGATGCGGTTCGCGGAACTCGCGGCCCGTCACTTTCCGCACGTGGAGATCGTGGAGCTCCACCACGACCGGAAAAAGGATGCACCGAGCGGCACCGCACTCCGGACCGCTCAGCTCATCGCCTCCGCCCGCTCCGCCCTCCCGGAATCTAAGGTCCAGGAGACGGAGACGGTGCCGGGGGTCCGCGGCGGGGTATATGAGGGGATCCGGGTACACAGCGTGCGGCTTCCGGGGCTGATGGCCCACCAGGAGGTGGTCTTCGGCGGGCCCGGGCAGGTTCTCCGCATCCGCCACGATGCCATGGGGGATGAGGCGTACCTTCCGGGAGTGCTGCTGGCCATTCGGCGGGTGGTGGAGCTGGACCACCTCGTGGTGGGCCTGGAGAACCTGCTGACCCTGGAGGGGTAACCATCGGGGTTGCGGAGGTGAAATGGTGTCCAGGGGATACGTGGTCGCTGTAGTGGGTGCCACGGGCGCGGTGGGGCGCCAGGTGGTGAACATTCTGGAGACCCGGGACTTCCCGCTCCGGGAGCTGCGGCTGCTGGCAAGCCCGCGCTCCGCGGGGAAGCGGGTGGACGGGCACCCCGTGGAGGCCGTGTGCGAGGAGGCGTTCGAGGGGTGCGATCTTGCCCTCTTCGATACCCCGGATGAGGTGGCCCGGGAGTGGGTGCCCCGGGCTGCGGCCCGCGGATGCGTGGTGATCGACAACTCCGCGGCGTTCCGGCTGGAGCCGGACGTGCCGCTCGTGATCCCCGAGATCAACGGCCACCGGATTCTGGACCGACCCCGCAACATCATCGCCAACCCCAACTGCACCACCGCCACCTTCCTCATGCCCCTCGCTCCCCTCCACCAGGCGTTCGGGCTGCGGCGGGTGGTGGTCTGCTCCTACCAGTCCGTCTCCGGTGCGGGGCAGCGGGGGACGGAACAGCTGTGGCTGGAGCTGCGGGCCGTGGTGGAGCGGGGAGAACCCCTCACGGAGCCCTTGGGGGATGCGTTCCCGCACCCCATCGCCCTGAACCTCCTCCCCGCCATCGGATCCGTGAAGGAGGATGGGTGGACCAGTGAGGAGCGCAAGGCGCTGCTGGAAAGCCGCAAGATCCTGGAACTCCCAGACCTGGAGGTGGCCGTCACCTGCGTGCGGGTGCCTACCTTGGTGGGCCACGGGGTGGCGGTGCACGCGGCCTTCGCGCGCACTCCTACCCCGGAGGAGGCCCGGAAGGTCCTTGCCCGGGCTCTGGGGATCGAGGTGGTGGACGACCCCCTCCGCCACCGGTATCCCACCCCGCTCTGCGCCGCCAGCCGTGACCCGGTATACGTGGGACGCCTCCGGCGGGACGGAATGGGAAACCTGGCCTTCTTCGCGGTGGCGGACAACCTCCGGAAGGGAGCTGCCCTCAACGCGGTTCAGATCGCGGAGGCCCTCATCGCCCGGGACCCCAGCCTGGGCAAGGCCCCGGCCCGCCGGTAGGGAAGGGAGGGGTGCGTGGGGAATTGACCAGGCAAGACCATCGGGGGAGGCGATGGAGATGAACTGGGGACGGGTCATCACGGCCATGGCCACGCCATTCGGTCCCAATGGCGAGCTCGACGAGGCACGGGCCGCACAGCTTGCCCAGCGCTTGGTGGAGACCGGATCGGATGCCCTCGTGGTGTGCGGTACCACGGGGGAAGCTCCTACCCTCTCCGACGAGGAGAAGATCCGACTCGTGCGCGTGGCGAAAGAGGCGGTGGGGGGACAAGTCCCCGTGATCGCGGGAACCGGGACCTACGACACCGCCCACTCCATCCACCTCAGCGAGGAGGCCAAGCGGGCGGGTGCGGACGGGCTCTTGCTCGTGGTCCCGTACTACAACCGTCCCTCGCAGGAGGGGATCTACCGCCACTTCCGGGCCATCGCGGAACGGGTGGATCTGCCCATCCTCCTCTACAACATCCCGGCCCGCACGGGCACCAACATGCTGCCGGAAACCGTGGCCCGGTTGAGCGAGATCCCCAACATCGTGGGCGTCAAGGACGCCTCGGGAAGCCCGGACCAGGTCTCCGAGATCCGGCGCCGCACGTCCGAGGATTTCCTCATCTACAGCGGGGACGACAGCCTTACCCTGCCCTACCTGAGCGTGGGGGCGGTGGGTGTGGTGAGCGTAGCCTCGCACCTGGTGGGCCGCCAGATCGGGGAGATGATCGATCTCTTCTTCGCGGGCCGGGTGGCGGAGGCCCGGCGGCTGCACCTGCGTCTGTATCCGCTCTTCCGGGTGCTCTTCATCGCGCCCAACCCCGTGCCCCTCAAAGCCGCCCTCAGCCTGGTGGGCTTTCCCATAGGAGCCCCCCGGCTGCCCCTCGTGGCGGCCACGGAGAAGGAACGGGAGCAGATCGCTGCGGTCCTGCAGGAGCTGGCGGTGGCCGCCGTGGCGTAGATGGCTCGGGGCCGTGGGCTTCCTCACGCGGATGGAGCCCTCCGGGTGATCCCCCTGGGCGGGCTCGGAGAGATCGGCAAGAACGCCACCCTTGTCCAGTGGCGCCACGAGGCGGTGCTGGTGGATGCAGGGGTCCAGTTCCCGGAGGAGGAGCTCTTTGGCGTAGATCTCGTGATCCCGGACTTCTCCGTGCTCCGCCGGGACGGGCGCCGGGTGCTGGGGGTGCTGCTGACCCACGGGCATGAGGACCACGTGGGAGCTCTGCCGTTCCTCCTGCGCACCCTGCCCGTGCCCGTCTACGGGACCCGACTTACCGTAGGCCTCGCCCGGGCCAAGGCGCCTCCGCAGGCTACCTTCCACACCACCCAGCCCCGGACGCGGATCCGGTTGGGGCCCTTCGAGGCGGAGTGGATCCGGGTGAGCCACAGCATCCCGGACAGCTGCGCCCTCGCACTGCGCACCCCCGTGGGCACCTTGGTCTTCAGCGGGGACTTCAAGTTCGATCAGACTCCCATCGATGGACAACCCCCGGACCTCGCTCGGCTCGCGGAGCTGGGGGAGGAAGGGGTGCTGGCCCTGTTCCTCGACAGCACGAACGTGGAGCGGCCCGGCGTGACGCCTTCGGAACGGGTGGTAGGGGAGGCCTTCCAGGAGCGCTTCCCTCGAATCTCCGGCCGCATCCTGCTCACCACGTTCGCCACGAACGTGCACCGGATCCAGCAGGCTATAGAGGCCGCGGCACGGGTGCGCCGGAAGGTGGCGGTGGTGGGGCGCAGTATGGAGGAGGTAGTCCGGACCGCCCGCTCCCTCGGCTACCTCCGGGTCCCTAGCGGGCTTCTTGTCTCTGTGGAAGAGGCCAACCGTATGGCAGCTTCCCAGGTCCTGGTCCTGGTGACGGGGTCCCAGGGAGAGCCCTTCTCCGCCTTGGCCCGTATCTCTGTAGGATCCCACCGACAGATCTCCCTCCGACCCGGGGACACCGTGGTCTTCTCCGCTTCCCCCATCCCCGGCAACGAAGTCCTGGTGGCGCGGACCGTGGATGCCCTGTTCCGGGCCGGTGCGGAGGTCATCTATGGGACTGCCTCGGAGATGCACGTCTCCGGACACGCCTCCCAGGAGGAGCTCCGGCTGATGATCAACCTCCTCCGCCCCCGGTACGTGGTGCCCGTACACGGGGAGTACCGGCACCTGGTGCTCAACGCGCGCCTCGCGCAAAGCGTGGGGCTCCCGCCGGAGCGGGTCCTAGTGGGCACCAACGGGACCGTCTTTGCCTTCACCACCGCGGAAGGCCGTGTGGCGGGCCGGGAGGAGGTCTCCAACGTGCTCGTGGACGGGCTGGGCGTGGGGGATGTGGGGGAGGCCGTGCTCCGGGACCGTCAGCACCTCGCCCGGGACGGGATCGTGGTCGCGGTGGTGGGGATTGACCGGGAGAGCGGCCGGATCGTGCATGGACCGGAGCTCGTGACCCGGGGGTTCGTGCACGCACCGGAGGCGAGCGGACTCCTCCAGGAAAGCCGCCAGCGGGTCACCGAGGTGGTGATGCGGTGCTGGCGGCGGGGGCAGACGGAGCTCGGGGTGGTGCGGGGAGAAATCCGCGATGCCCTCTTCCGGTTCCTGCACCGGAAAACGGGGCGGCAACCTATGATCCTCCCCCTCGTCGTAGAACTCTAGCGGACCATGGGGACCCCCTACCTGTGGCAGATGGTGGTCCTGGGTGCGGTCCAGGGTCTTACGGAGTTCCTCCCGGTGAGCAGCTCCGCGCACCTGGTCTTCGCGGAGTTCCTCCTAGGACTTCCCAGGCCGGGGCTTGCCCTGGAGGCCGTGCTGCACCTGGGAACCGTGGGCGCGGTGTTGGTCCTCTACGGGAGGGATCTGGCCCGCCTCCTGCAGGTCTGGAGGCGTTCCCCCCTCGATCTCACCCCAGGACAGCCCGGTCGGGTAGTGTGGCTGTTGCTCTGCACCACCGCCATCACGGGCCTTGTGGGGCTGGCCTTCGCGGAGCCGCTTGGGGCCCTGTTCGCCTCGATCCGGTGGACCGCGATCCAGCTGGTGCTCACGGGTCTCCTCCTCTGGTGGGCACCCCGTAGCGGCAACCGAACTCTGCCCCACATGACGTGGGCGGACGCAGGGTGGGTGGGGCTCGCACAGGCGGTCTCCATCGTCCCGGGGATCTCCCGGTCCGGGATCACCATCGTCACGGCCCTGTGGCGGGGGATCGGGCGGGAAGAGGCGGCCCGCTATTCCTTCCTGTCCGCGGTTCCCGCGATCCTCGGGGCTGCGGCTTTCTCCCTGGCCCGGGATTGGCAGGCAGCGGTCTTCCTGGGATACTCCCCAGCGGAACTCCTGGTGGGGTTCACGAGTGCTCTGGGGTTCGGGATGGTGGCCATCCTGGGGCTGGTTCGCATCCTCCAGCACGGCCGCCTGAGGACCTTCTCCTGGTACTGCTGGATCGTGGGGCTGGGGGTCCTGGCGTACGCATGGAGGTGCGGCGTATGAGCCGCCCAGCCCGCCCCCGTTCCGCCACCCGCCGCCCGAGGCGCCGCAGTCCAGCCCGCAGGACCCTCAGTGTGGTTTTGCTGGTGGCCGCCTCCGCGTGGGCGCTGAGCCTGCTGCCTGGTGCGGACGGTGCCCTCAGCGGCGTCCTCCGGTCCAGTGCCCGGTGGCTGTTTGGGATCCATGCGTGGGGCCTTCCCGCCTTCCTCGCCCTTCTGGGCTTCCTGCTCCTCACGCTGCAACGCCCCCGGCTCACCCCCCGTCTAGGGGGCCTCCTACTGGCCTTCGCGGGACTCGTGCTCTGGTCTCATGCCTCGGTTCCTCCGGGGCGGGAGATCGCAACCGGCGTGGCCGGAGGGGGAGGCGGGGTAGTGGGAGGGGTGCAGGCGTGGGGGTGGCGGCGCCTCATGGGAGCTTTCGGAGCCTGGGTGGGCGTGGCCATGACCGGCCTGTGCGCCTTGTCCCTGCTGATCCAGCGCAGTCCCCTGCGGGGCCTAGAGGCCGTAGCAGACGGGGTACAGGTGCTTGGGGCGCGGATAAGGGCCCGGATCCGGGAGCGGAGGCGGTCGCCGGAGGGCCGCGGGATCTCCGCGAACCGGATGCCGGATACGCCCCTGCCCCACAGGTTGCGGGTGATCCCCCTGAGCCCCAGGCGGGCTTCCCGGCCGCTTCCACCTCCTACACCCGTGGACTTGCCACCACCCGATGCACAGGATCCCGGCGGACACCCTGAACCCCTCCTCATGGTGGAAGCTCCCCCCGCGGGCCGGTGGATCCTTCCGCCCCTGGATCTTCTCCACCCGCCTCCCGACCCCCGCACGCGCCAGAAGCTGCAGCCCCAGGAGGTAGCCCGTACCCTGGAGGCGACCCTCCGCTCGTTCGGGGTGGAGGCCCGATGTGTGGGGTGGGAGCAGGGACCGGTGGTAACCCGCTACGAGCTCCAGCCAGCCCCGGGGGTCAAGGTGCAACGCATCACGAGCCTCGCGAACGACATCGCCCTGGCTCTCGCTGCCCAGTCCGTGCGCATCGAGGCCCCTATTCCCGGGAAATCCGCGGTGGGCATCGAACTCCCCAACGAGCAGGCGGTCCTGGTGACCCTGCGGGAACTCTTAGACGCTTCCCCCTTCGAGCGCCCGGATCCCTTGCTGGTGGCCCTCGGCAAGGACATCGCGGGATATTCGGTGGTGGCGAACCTGGCGGAGATGCCACACCTGCTGATCGCGGGGGCCACGGGATCGGGGAAGAGCGTGATGCTGAACGCCATCATCGCGTGCCTGCTCATGCGGGCCACGCCGGACCAGGTGCGGTTGGTGCTCATCGATCCCAAACGGGTGGAACTGGTGCACTATGAGGACGTTCCGCACCTCCTCGTGCCCGTGGTGCGCACCCCGAAGGAGGCTGCGGCGAAGCTGCGGCGCATCCTGGAGGGCGTGGAGCGGCGGTACGAGGTCTTCGCTCGGGCCGGAGTCCGGAACCTTCAGGCCTTCAACGGCTTACCTCCGGAGGAACGGGAACGCGCCCTCCGGGAGATCCCGGGGGAGAAGCTGGGGGAGGGGGAAGATGGGGCCCTGCCGTACGTGGTGGTGATCATCGACGAACTGGCGGATCTCATGATGGTGGCGCCCGCGGAGTTCGAGGACTGCATCGTGCGGCTCGCGCAGTTGAGCAGGGCCACGGGCATCCACCTAGTGGTGGCGACCCAGCGTCCCTCCGTGGACGTGATCACCGGTCTCATCAAGGCCAACATTCCCTCCCGCATCGCCTTCGCGGTCTCCTCCATGGCGGACTCCCGTACCATCCTCGATGCTCCCGGTGCGGAGAAGCTCCTAGGACGGGGCGACATGCTCTACCTCCCCATCGGCGCGAGCCGTCCTACCCGCGTGCAGGGGGTCTTCGTGTCGGACCCGGAGATTGAACAGCTCGTGGACTTCTGGAAGGACCAGGGACGGCCCGCCTACGACGCCGGGCTGCTCCAGGCGCAGGGCGCGGAGGAGGAGGGGGAGGGGGACGAGTTGCTGGCCCAGGCGGCACGGATCGTGGTGCAGGCGGGCTACGGATCGGTTTCCCTGCTGCAGCGGAAAATGCGGATCGGCTACGTGCGCGCCGCCCGCTTGGTGGACCAGCTGGAGGCCCGGGGGATCGTGGGACCAGCGCAGGGAGCCAACCCCCGGGAGGTGCTGGTGGGACCGGAGGAGCTGGAGCGCCTGTTCCCCCGGACCGGGCCATGAAGCTCACCGCACCCGGTGCGAGGACCCTGTTACCATGGAAGACGGATGGACCGCCCAGCTCCGCCTGCGGGGATCGGGGAGCTCCTGCGCAGACGCCGGGAAGCCCTTGGTCTGAGTCTGGACCAGGTGCATGCGGAGCTGCGAATCCCTGTTCGGTACCTGCTGGCCCTGGAGGAGGATCGGTTTGATCTCTTCCCCGCGCCCCACTACGCCCGGGGATTCCTTCGGAGTTACGCCACGTTCCTCGGCCTGGATCCCGAACCCCTGTTGCCCCGGTGTCCTCCTCCCATGTTGCCTCGTCCCCATGCCCTGACCGCCCAGGGGAGGGTGCCCATCCATCCCGTGCGGCGGGAGGCCCGGTGGCACCGCTTCCTGCGGTGGCTCCTCCTGACGCTCGCGGCGGGGCTCGTGGTGCTGGGGTACGCGGTCTACCGGGAGGTGCGGGCCTTCCTGGATTCCTCCTCCACCCAGCAACCCCAGGCCCACCCGGTGGCCGTCCCGTCGCCTTCCCCGCCATTGGCCCCGGATCTCCCCTTACCCCTCCAGCCCACCCTCGGGGTGCGGGTAGCCCTCGTGGGGGAGGAGGTGAGCTGGATCCGGGTTCTTGCCGACGACCGTCGGGCCTTCGAGGGATTCCTGCGGAGGGGGGAGCGGAGGGAATGGACCGCCCGTCGCAGAATCCACGTGGTGCTGGGGAACGCGGGAGGGGTACGGGTGGAGGTCAACGGAAAAGAACTGGGGCGCCTGGGAGGACCGGGAGAGGTGGTGCGTCGGACGTTTGGGGTACAGGATGGTGCGCGCTGAGATCCTTTCCGTGGGCACCGAGCTCCTGCTGGGGCAGATCACGGATACGAACGCCACGTACCTCTGCCAGCGGCTGGCGGAGCTGGGGATCCCCGTGTACTTCCGGCAGACGGTGGGGGATAACCGGGAGCGGATTCAGCAGGCCTTCCGGCTCGCGGCTAGCCGCGCGGAGCTCCTCGTGTTCACGGGCGGGCTAGGTCCCACGGAGGACGACCTCACCAAGGAGGCGGTGGCGGAGGCTTTGGGTGTGGAGCTGGTGCTCCATGAGGCCTCGTGGGCCCACATCCAGGACCTGTTGCGTAGCCGGAACCGTCCCCTCACCCCGAACCAAAAGCGGCAGGCCCTGCTCCCCCGGGGCGCGAAGGCCATCCCGAACCGGTGGGGGACCGCACCCGGGGTGCTCTGGGAGCGAGACCATCAGGTCCTCGTGATGCTCCCCGGGGTTCCCCGGGAGATGCGGGGGATGTTCGAGGAGACGGTGGTCCCTTACCTTCAGGAACGGGGATGGGCGGGGGAGGAGGTGATCCGATCCCGGGTTCTGCGGGTGGTGGGCATCGGAGAGGGTGCCCTGGAGGACCTCATCAAAGACCTCCTCCGGTCCTCCAACCCCACCATCGCCCCCCTCGCACATCTGGGCGAGGTGCACCTGCGGATTACCGCCCGGGGACGGGTCGGGGAGGTCGATCGCATGCTCTCCGAGGCGGAGGCGGCCCTGCGGGAACGGATTGACCGGTACGTGTATGGCACGGACCAGGAGACCCTGGAGGAGGCGGTGGCGAGGTTGCTCGTGGCTTCCCGCCGTACGGTGGCGGTGGCGGAGTCGTGTACGGGGGGGCTTTTGGGCCACCGGCTTACCAACGTGCCCGGGAGCTCCGCGTACTTCCGGGGCGGGGTGGTGGCGTACGCGAACGAACCGAAGAGCTCCCTTGTGGGGGTTCCTCCGGAGGTCCTGCAGGCTCGTGGAGCGGTCTCGGAGGGGGTAGCGGAGGCCATGGCCCGGGGCGTGCGGGAGGTGTTCGCCGCGGACCTGGGAGTGGCCATCACGGGGATCGCGGGACCATCCGGAGCCACGCCGGAAAAGCCCGTGGGAAGGATGTACGTGGCCCTGGCGGAGGAGGGGGGGGTCCAGGTCCGGCGGTTTGACTTCGGACCTCAATTCGGCCGGGAGGGGGTCAAGCACCTCGCCACCCAGGCCGCGCTCGACCTCCTGCGGCGCCACCTCCTGGGGAGTCCGTCTAAAAGGGAGTGAGGGTGCGCCTCTTTGTGGCGGTCCCCCTCGCGGAGGCCCTTCGCCCTCAGGTGCGGGATCTGCAGCGGGCCATCGCCCGGGCCTGGCCGGAGGTGCGGGTGAAGTGGGTGGAACCGGATCTCCTCCACTTCACCCTGAAATTTCTGGGCGAGGTCCCGGAGGTACGGGTGCAGGATGTGGCGGGCGCGGTGCGGGAAGTCGCGGGGACAAATCCGTTCGAGATCACCATCGAGGGCCTCGGAGCCTTCCCCCACCTGCGGTCCCCCCGGGTGCTCTGGGTAGGAGTCACGGAGGGAGCGACAGAGCTCGTGGCCCTGGCCCGGCGTGTGGAGGATGCCCTGTTCCGTATCCGGTTTCCCCGGGAAGCCCGTCCCTTCGAGCCCCACCTCACCATCGGCCGTATCCGGCAGGGAGAAGGAGGAGCAGACCTCGCGAAGGCCCTGGAACGGTCTGGAAACGCGAAAATCGGCCGACAGCGCGTTGAATGGGTGGTGGTCATGGAGAGCCGACTGAGCCCGAAGGGACCCACGTACGTGATCCGGGAGTCCGTACGACTCGGCGGTTGACATGCAAACAAATGTTTGCTATAGCTTTGGGAAAGCCACGGGAGGAGGGAGGCCATGAGTGACCGGCAGAAGGCGTTGGATTTAGCCGTGGCCCAGATCGAGAAGCAGTTCGGCAAGGGCTCCATCATGAAGCTGGGGGAGGCGAACCAGCGGCTCACGGTGGAGGTGATCCCCACGGGGGCCATCGGGCTGGATACAGCCCTGGGGGTGGGAGGGGTGCCCCGGGGACGGGTGGTGGAGATCTACGGCCCTGAGGCGAGTGGAAAGACCACCCTGGCCTACCACATCATTGCGGAGGCCCAGCGGGAGGGGGGGGTGGCCGCTTTCATCGATGCGGAGCACGCCTTGGACCCCAACTACGCGCGGGCAGTAGGCGTGAACGTAGACGAGCTGCTGGTCTCCCAACCCGATAGTGGCGAGCAGGCTCTGGAGATCGCGGAGACCCTGGTGCGCTCCGGGGCCGTGGACGTGATCGTGATCGACTCCGTGGCGGCCCTGGTGCCGAGGGCGGAGCTGGAGGGAGAGATGGGGGATGCGTTCGTGGGGCTGCAGGCGCGGCTCATGAGCCAGGCCCTGCGCAAGCTCGTGGGCGCCATCAGCCGGTCCCGGTGCGTGGTGGTGTTCATCAACCAGATCCGGGAGAAGGTCGGCGTGATGTTCGGTAACCCGGAGACCACCACGGGTGGCCGGGCCCTGAAGTTCTACGCCTCCGTTCGCATGGAGATCCGGCGGACGGAGAACATCAAGAACGGCGAGGACATCACGGGCATGCGGGCCCGGGTGAAGGTGGTGAAGAACAAGGTGGCTCCGCCCTTCCGGGAGTGTGAGGTGGAGATCCTCTACGGGAAGGGGATCAGCAAGGCCGGGAGCCTGTTGGACCTCGCCACCGCGCAGGGTCTCGTGCAGAAGGTGGGAACGTGGTACAGCTATGGGGAACTGCGCCTGGGCCAGGGCCGGGACAACGCCCGGGAGTTTCTGGAGAACAACCCGGAGCTCGCGGCAGAGCTGGAGGCCAAACTGCGGGAGAAGATGGGGTGGAACCGGAGCCGCAGCCAGGTCCCGGAGACACCCGTGGTGCCGGAGCTGCCAAGCCGGAACCACAAGGACGTCCCCCTTCGGACACGGTAGCCAGGGAGGGAACGGAGGGCCCGTTTACGCCTCCTCCGTTCCCTCCTCCACGTACCGCTGCTTGATCTCCTCGATCACCTTGGGATCCGTGAGGGTGGTGGTATCCCCCAGGGCCCTCCCTTCCGCGATGTCCCGCAGCAGCCTCCGCATGATCTTGGCGGAGCGGGTCTTGGGCAGGTCCGCACAGAAGAAGACGTCGTCGGGCCGCGCGATGGGGCTGATCTTCTGGGCCACCCACTCCCGCAGCTCCTTCCGCAACGTCTCGCTGGGCTCGTATCCGCTCCGGAGCACCACGAAGGCCGCGATGGCCTGTCCTTTCTCGGGGTGACTGCGCCCGATGGTGGCGGCCTCCGCCACCGCGGGGTGGGAGACGAGGGCGCTTTCGATCTCGATGTTGCTGAGCCGGTGGCCTGCTACGTTCACCACGTCGTCCACCCGGCCCTGGATCCAGTAGTACCCATCTTCGTCCCGCCGGGCTCCGTCTCCCGTGAAGTACTTACCCGGGAACCGGCTCCAGTAGACCTGGACGTACCGCTCCGGATCCCCCCAGAAGGTGCGCAGCATGGCCGGCCAGGGGCGGGTGAGGACGAGGTACCCCCCTACGTTGGGCGGCAGCGAGTTTCCGTGCTCGTCCACGATGTCCGCGGCGATGCCCGGGAAGGGAAGGGTGGCGGATCCGGGCTTGGTGGTGGTAATGCCGGGAAGCGGGGTGATCAGGATCATCCCCGTCTCCGTCTGCCACCAGGTGTCCACGATGGGGCAGCGGCCCCCCCCGATGTGCTCGTGATACCACATCCAGGCCTCCGGGTTGATGGGCTCCCCTACGGTGCCCAACAGGCGGAGGCTTGTGAGGTCGCACCGCCGCGGGTACTCCAGCCCCCATTTCATGGCGGTGCGGATGAAGGTGGGCGAGGTGTACAGGATGTTCACCCGGTACTTCTCCACGATGCGCCAGTACCGATCCCGGTCCGGCCAGTCGGGAGCCCCCTCGTACATCACGGAGGTGGCGCCGTTGCTCAGCGGCCCGTACACGATGTAGCTGTGGCCCGTGACCCACCCGATGTCCGCGGTGCACCAGTAGTAGTCCTCCTCCTTCAGATCGAACACCCACTTGGTGGTGAGGTGGACACCCAGCAGGTACCCGCCCGTGGTGTGCAGCACCCCCTTCGGTTTCCCCGTCGTTCCGGAGGTGTACAGGATAAAGAGCGGGTGCTCGCTGTCGAGGGGTTCTGCGGGACAGGTCGGTGCGGCCTGCTCCAGGAGCTCGTGCCACCAGTAGTCCCTTCCCGGCCGCATCGGCACCGGGTTTCCGGCCCGCCGGAGCACCACCACCTTCTCCACCGAGGGACAGGTCTGTAAGGCCTCGTCCGCGTACTGCTTGAGGGGGACAATCTGCCCCCGCCGCCATGCTCCATCCTGGGTGACGAGGACCTTGGCGCTTGCATCCTGGATGCGGCCCGCCAGGGCCTCCGCGCTGAATCCGCCAAACACCACACTGTGCACCGCGCCGATGCGGGCGCAGGCCAACATGGCGATGGGCAGTTCCGGGACCATCCCCAGGTAGATGGTGACCCGATCCCCTCTTTGAACGCCTAAGTTCTTGAGGACGTTGCTGAACCGCTGGACTTCCCGGTGCAGGTCCTGGTAGGTGAGGACCCGGCTATCGCCCGGCTCGCCCTCCCACACGAGGGCGGCCTTGGTGCGCCGCCACGTCTCCACGTGGCGATCCACGCAGTTGTCGCAGGCGTTCAATTGCCCCCCCACGAACCACTTGGCCCACGGCGCGTTCCACTCCAGGACCCGGTCCCACTTCCGGAGCCACCGCAGCTCCTGCTCCGCATATTTCGCCCAGAATCCTTCCGGATCCCGCTCCGCCTCCTCATAGATCCGGGGGTCACGTACATTGGCCCGGGCCGCGAACTCCGGCGAGGGCGGAAACCTGCGGGTCTCCTGGAGTAGGGCCTGGATGGTGGCTTGGGTCTGCACGCCCGTCCAGTCCATACACCTCCCCCTTTCCCCGCGTGCTCTGGGAAGTGAGATTCTCCTCTCCGTCTGTCCTCTCCTGCCCACAAGCCAGTGGGCCAAGCGGTCCGCGGCCCCCGGGGGACCCATCCGGGCCCGCCCCACTTCCCCCCGCCGGGTACGCTCCTCAGGATCCGCCAGCAACCGCAGCACGGTCTGCGCCGCCTCCTCCGGCCCTTCCGTGGGCACCAGGGCTTCCCCCAGGAGTCTGGCCTGGAGCTCCAGGAACTTGCGGGTGAACTGAGGGCCGGGACCCGGCAGGGCCACCACGGGCTTACGGAGCCCTGCCGCCTGCTCGTTCGCTGTCCCACTCATCCCCAGCACCATCATGGCCTGCGCCACCGCATCGGCGAAGGACCGGGTTATCCGGATCCGGAGGCCTCTCCAGAGGAGGTGGTCTTGGGCGATCCGCGCACCCGTGGCGCGGGCCAAAGCCAGGGGGTCCACGGTGGGTGAGAGGGCGCACAGCCACCGAACCTCCGGACGCGCGGCGGCCACCCGCTCCACGGCCCGGAGAAGCAGGCGGAAATTGGCGGGAGCATCCCGCCGGCTTCCTGGAAGCAGCAGCACTACGGGTTCGTCCGCAGCAAACCCGAAATCCTCCCCCGAGAACTCCAGGCAGTCCATCATGAGGTTGCCCACGTACTCCGCGGGGATGCCGGCCTTTCGGAATCGGTCTGTGGTGAGGGAATCCCGGGGGAAGGAGACACGGGCCAGGCGCCGGATCAGGAGAAGCTCCCAGGGCTGGTGGGGCTCGTTGTACTCGGATTTGGCCGTGGGGAGGTACACCGGTCGGGTCCCAGTGGCTGCGGCCATCCACAGGCAGAACAGATCCCCAATGGCCACCACCTCATCCCTCTCCTCCCGCTGCTCCCGCAGGGTGCGGCGCTGGGCCAGGGTGAGGGAGATCCATCCGGCCCGCAGATCCTCCCACGCCTCCCGCCAGCCGGTACGGAACCCGAACCCCTCGGTGGGCAGCGTGCGGCGGGGATCCAGCACGGAGATCCCCGCCGCCTGGTAAGCGCTCCCCAGGCCCACGAGAGGATAGGCTCGCACCTCGGCTCCTTGCCGCCGCAGGGCACGCCCGAGGGCGGCCCCCATGGCGTCCTCCCCGTATCCGTTGGAGACGATCAGGACGCGCATCGGCCAACAGGGATGCTGGGGTGGGAGCCTTCCTGGAGGACCTGCCAGACTCCCTCGTAGTAGGCGTGCCAGAGGAGGTGTGCGTAGCACTCGTTGGCTACCGCGAGCCACAGCTTCCGCGAGGGCCCGGTGGCGGAGAGTAGCCTCCGTTCCGTATGCTCCAGGACCCTGCGGATCCACGGGGTGAAGACGCCGCTCCGGTACACAAGCCACTTCAAAGGCAACAGGAGGGGATGCAGCTCCAGGAAGAGGCCAAGCCCGAGGGGGCGGCGGTGCTTGTTCCAGAAGTACACGGCTCCCCGACCCGCCTCTACCAGCTTACGGCGTGCGCCCTCCAGGTCCTCCACATGGTAGTGCCAGGTCACCGCCCGGGACTCCCAGTGGATGCGTACCCCGCTTCGCCGCAGGCGCACCCCCAGCTCGATGTCCTCCCACCCGTACCCCGAGAAGGCCTCATCGAAGCCCCCCACCCGCCAGAAGTCCTCCGCCCGGACGGAGAAATTCCGGGTGATGACGTGATAGGGAGAGAGGTCGTGAGGGCGTCGCGGGGTGAGGTCAGGGAACAGCTCCTTGACTTCCATGAAGGGGTTCACCTTGCTGCGGGGGTGCGTACGGCTTGGACCCTGCACCGCCACGCGGCCACCTTGCCGGTAGTGGGCGGCGTGGGCCGTGAGGAGCTTCGCTTCCGCCCACACATCCGCGTCCAGGAATAGGAGGACTTCGTAGCGGGCCTCCCGGGCGCCCCGGTTGCGGGCGGCAGCCCGTCCGGCGTTCGGCTGCCGGAGGTAGCGGAGCGGAAGCGAATCCGCCCAGCGGGCGACCACCTCCGGAGTCCCGTCCGTGCTCCCGTCGTCCACCACCACCACCTCGTAGGCGTCCCGGGGGTATTCCTGGCGGCTTAGGTGCTCCAGGGTGGTTCCCAACACATGCGCGCAGTTGTAGGCGGGGATCACCACGCTGATGCGGACCGATCCCATGTCCACTCCCGGCTCAGGATCGCGAGATAGTGACGGTTCAAGGCCCCCCGGAGGAGCAGGTACTTCCGCGCGGGCGGGAGGTGGCGGTCCTGGAGGATCCGGCGCAGGCGCTCTCGGTCCACGCGTCCGCCCAGGGTCATGAGAAAGGCGAGGGCCTGGTGTAGGAGGGTATGCTGGACCATCCACCGGGTGCGCCACCCGGGCTGCTTGCGCAGCAGCCGCACCGCCATCCGGGCCCGCTCCTCCTCCTTCCGGAAGAGGAGCCCGAGCGCTTCAGGATCCGGGAGAGGCTGGTAGTGGTACGCCAAGGCCCCGTGACGGTAGACCCGGCGCAGTCCCATTCGGATTAACCGCATCCCCAGCTCAAAGTCTTCCCAGCCGTACTCCCGAAAGTCCTCGTCGAAGCCGCCCGCCTCCAGCAGGTGCCGTCTGCGCACGGAGGCGTTCGCGGTGTCCAGGAAGGCGGGGGAGGGATCCCGCAGGTAGGGAGGGCGTTCCAGGGGATCATCCAGGTGCTCCGTGAGCAGGATCGGTCCTCGCCCCACCGCGTTCCGGTGGCGCTCGTGGATCTCTCGGTGTACCGCTAGGAACCGGGGCACCACGAAGACGTCGCTGTCCACGAACACCACCACCTCCCCCCGTGCTTCGGCGATCCCCCGGTTGCGGGCCGCCGCGCGGCCGAGATTCCGCGGCAGCCGGCAGAACCGTACCTGCAGGGCTTCCCGGAACGACTCCACCGAGGGGCGGAGATCCTCCTCTGACCCGTCATCCACCACGACCACCTCATAGCAGTTCCGTGGAAGGGTTTGCCGACTCAGGCAGCGCAGGCACACTTCCAGCACCCGGGGTCGGTTGTAGGCGGGGATCACTACGGAGAGCTCCATCGCTAGGAACCCGGAACCGGGACGGGGAGGAGCTGTCCTTCCGCGAGGATCCGGAAGAGTCCTCCGGCCCGCAGGAGCTCCTCGTAGGTCCCCTCCTCCACGAGGCGTCCTTCTTGCAGCACCAGGATGCGGTCCACCTCCCGGACCGTGCTCAGGCGGTGGGCGATCACAAGGACCGTCCGCCCCCGGAACAGCCGCTCCAGGGCCTGCTGGACTGCGGCCTCCGACTCCGCGTCGAGGTGGCTCGTGGCTTCGTCCAGGACGATGATCTCGGGGTCCAGAAGGAGGGCCCGCGCGATGGCGATGCGCTGTCGCTGCCCCCCGGAGAGATTCAGGCCTGCCTCCGCAAGGGACGTCTCATAGCCTCGGGGGAGGGCCCGGATGAACTCGTCCGCGTGGGCCGCCCGCGCCGCCTGGACCACCTCCTCCAGGGAGGCCTCGGGGCGGCCGTAGGCGATGTTGTCGCGGATCGTGCCCGCGAACAGCATGGGATCCTGCGGTACGTACCCGATCCGGCTGCGCAGGGCAGCGGTACACACCTCCCGCAGGTCCACCCCCCCGATGGTGACCCGTCCCCGGGTGGGGTCGTAGAACCGCAGGAGGAGGTTGACGATGGAGGTCTTGCCCGCACCGCTCGGTCCCACCAGGGCCACCCGTTCTCCCCGCCGGATCCGGAAGCTCACCCCGCGCAGGGCCCATTTCCCGGGCTCGTACGCGAACCATACGTCCTCGTAGGCGATGTCCCCCAGGGGGCGTGGGAGGTCCCGGGCACCGGGGGGGTCGGTGTGGAGGGGCAAGCGCAGCACCTCCTCGATGCGCTCCAGGGCTGCCTGGGCCTGTCGAAGGTTCGTGTACATGCGGGTGAGGTTCACACCCGGCTCGATGGCCAGGGCCACGTAGGCCACGAAGGCCACGAGCCTCCCGGGCGTCATCCACCCGGAGGCCACGAGCCGGGCTCCGATCCACAGGAACCCCACAAGCCCCAGGGCCGTGGCCAGGGTGACGGCGCACACCTCGCGCGCCACAAGGCGGCTCATCCGCAGCTGCTGCCGCACGAGCCGTGCGTTCTCTTCCGAAAAGCGGGCCTCCTCCCGGGCCTCCTGCACGAAGGCCCGTACCACCCTGGCGCCCGCCACCACGTCCCGCACGCGGGTCGCAAGTTCCGCCACCTGCTGCTGGGCCTGGGCGCTCGCACGCTGGATCTGCCCTCCGAAGTGGCGGGCCAGGATCGCCACTCCAGGGAGGATGACGAGGGTAAGGAGCGCAAGCCGCCACTCCAGCACGAACAGCATGACCACGGTTCCCGCCAACGCGGCCAAGGTGCCGAGGAGGTCCACAAGTCCCACCAACAGATGGGTGTGCACCAGCTGGGTGTCCGACAGGGAGCGGCTCAGCACCTCCCCGCTGTGCCAGGCTCCGATCCGCTCCACGGGCCATCGCAACAGGGAGGAGAAGATGCGGCCGCGCAGGGCCGCGGTGGCCCGATGCGCGAAGGCGAAGTTGGCGTAGATGGAACCGTAGAGGAACAGGGTGCGCAGGGCCAGCACCCCCAGCACCCCCAGGCCCGCCCGCTCGATGAGGTGGACTTCCGCGCGGGCTACCAGCTCGTCGATGGTCCGGCCGAACACGTAGGGCACAGCTAAGCCCAGGGCCGTCACCACCAGCACGCACCCCGCCGCCAGCGCCAGCAAGCCCAGCTGGGGTCGGATGGTGTCCCGGAGGAGAGGGGAGAACTTCATGCGCCTCCCTCCGCGATCCGGCGCACAAGGCGGTCCGCGGCGCCGGGAGCCCAGGGGAAACGGAGCTGCAGAGCCCGCTGCATCCGGGCCCGGCGGGCTTCGTCATCGAGCAGCTCCACCACCCTGCGCGCCACCGCCTCCACGGGCTCGTCCCCCACCACCTCCTCCACGACCCGCTCGCCCGCCAGGCGGTTGGGGAGCGCCACGGGCCTGGGCGTGCGGAAATACCGGCGCACCGCGGCAGCCTTGAGGGCCCGACCCCCGAGCGGTATTCGTCCCACCCACTCCCAGAGGCCCTCCAGGGGCAACCGGGCAGGGTCGTAGAGGGGCAGCCACACCACCATGGGGGTGTGCAGGTATGCCAGCTCCAGGGTGCCGGTTCCGGGGATAGTGAGAGCCAGAGTAGCCCGACGGTAAGCCCGCAGGCGTTCTTCCTCCTCCGTGAGGACGTGGATGCGGTGGTTCAGGACAGCACTCTCCAAAAGCCCAGGGGGCAGGAACGGGGAGGCTACCATGGCCACCTCCACATCCCGGTGTGCCCGGCGCACCAGCTCCCCGATCCGTGCCATGAGGGGGGCCAGATCCCGGACGAGGGGAGGGCGGGACCCGGGGAGCAGGAGCAGCAGGCGATCCCGCTCCGCGGCCCCATCCTCCCCTGCAGGACGGAACCCGGCTGCGAGCGCGTCCACCCGCAGCTCCCCTACAACCTCCACTTTCCGCTCGGGAACGCCGAGCGCTACGAGCCGGCGGGCCACTTCCTCCGTGGGAGTTCCGATCCAGGTAAAGGCCCGGTGCCGGGAAGCGATGAGGGTGCGCTCCGTGTAGGCGGCTACTGGGCAGCGCGCCCGACGGCCGAACCGCACCGCGTACCAGAGGTCTCCGCCCAGGTGCACCACCCGGTCCGCCCGAAGGCGCCCCAGGCCCAGGCTCCGCTGGACGCACGTTCTGGGGTGCAGCACCTCCTGAAAGAGGCCGGTTCGCCGGGCTACCTCCGCCTCTCTTCCCGTGGCGTACTGGCAGGGCGGCAGGGCAAGCCGCACCGTAGCCCGGAATAGGCGTCGGAGGGCCCGGGCCACGGGGATGGCCCAGCCCCACACCTCGCCCGGACCGTTGCTCACCAGCAGCACCTCCACGCGGCCATTATAGGCAACGGAGGACCGCCGCGGCCGGGTCTAGAATTCCTGGAATCCGTGCGCAGGTGTTTTGGGGGAGCGCTCCTCGTGGTGCTCCTCTTGAGCCCGGGACTGGGAGCCCAGGAGCTGGTCCTGGAGGCGGACCGCGTCCAGTACGATGCTGGGGCCCGTACCCTGGAGGCTACGGGGAACGTACGGCTGCGGTACCTGGATGTGCGCCTGTGGGCGGACGAGGCGTTCGCGGACCTGGAAAGAGGAGAGGTCCTGGTGCAGGGGCGGGTGCTCCTGGAGCAGGCAGGAAGGCGCCTTGCCGCGGACCGAATCCGGTACCAGCTGCGTACCCGCGGGGTCTCCGCGGTCCGGGCCCGCACGGTGGTGGATGGCATCTACTACCGGGCTGAGGAGGTGGTGGTGCAGGGCGAGGTCCTCCAGGCCCTCGATGCCCTGGCTACCCTGTGCAACCCCGCGTCACCCCTTTTCCGTGTCATCGCCCGACGGATCACGCTGGTACCCACCCAACGGCTGGTGGCGGAGGACGCGAGCCTGTGGGTGGGCAACACCCGGCTTTTGAGCTTGAGGCGGCTTGAGGTCCCGCTCCGGGAGCCTTCCTTCGAGCAGTTCGCGGAACACCTCCCCCGGCCGGAGGCCGGCTACGATGCCATCAGTGGATCCTGGGTGGCCCTGCGATACCCCTATCAGGCGGGGGACCTTTTGGGAGAGGCCTACCTCCGCTACGGCACCCTGCTGGGGTGGGAAGGGCGTCACCGCTTGCGGTATCCCGATTGGTCCCTGGAGCTGGTGGCTGGCGCGTTGCGGGACGACGAAAATCGCCCCTATGAGGCCCTGGAGCTCCGGTATGCGCCGGCACCGGGACGGCTTCCGTTTCTCCCAGCCGCCGCGACCCCCACCCTGCTGGTGGGCACCTACCGGGAGCGGGTTACGGGGGCCCAGGGCCCCAAGCTCGAAGGGGCCCTGGGCCTCACGTGGGATCCGGTTTCCCTCTCTCCTCAGACCACGCTCGTGCTCTCCACCTCCCTCCGCGCGGCTCTGTACCGGGATCGGTCCCTGGTGATCCCTACGACCAGCCTGCGCCTCACCCACCGGCTGGACGCCCGTTCCACGGTGACGGGGTCGTATGTCCGGACGGACCTCCTGGGCAGTACCCCCTTCCTGTTCGATCTGGTGGATCGTACGGAGGCGGTGTCCGTGGACTACGCATACACAGGACCGGAGTTTAGGTTCCGTGCGGGCGTGGCCTACGACTTCGTGCCCCGGCACCTGAAACTTTCGGGAAGCGCCTCCGTGGACCTCTCGGACAGCTGGAGGCTCCGCGTCTCCGCCGTCTACAACGCCACCCTCTCCGGCTTTGAGGACCTAGACCTGGACGTGGGCACGCGGTGCGACTGCCTGGCGGTTTCCCTGACCTACCGGATGGTCCGTCGGGAGATCTTCCTGAACGTGCGTCTGACGCCTTCCGATGCCCTGCGGACGGCCTTCCCCGAGCCGCCGGAGTAGCGGGGTGCGTTGATAGAATGGAGAAAGGCATGAAGGAGGGAGCGGATGGTCCTTCAACCCCGCATCTTCCGGGAGTACGACATCCGGGGGGTGTTCGGTCAGGATCTCACGCCCGAGGGGGCGGCTGCCATCGCCCGAGCCTATGCCCGCTACCTGGCGGACCGGGGAAAGCGGGAGGTGGTGGTGGGCCACGACAACCGCGTCTCCTCCCCCGCGCTCCGGGACGCGGTGGTGGAAGCCCTGGTTCGTTCCGGGTGCGCGGTCACGGACGTCGGCATGGTGACCACCCCCGTGTTCTACTTCGCCCGGGTACACCTAGGAATCGATGGCGGCGTCATGATCACCGCAAGCCACAACCCCCCCGAGTACAACGGATTCAAGCTCGCCCATGGGTTCGGGACCCTGTACGGTCCGCAGATTCAGGAGATTCGGCGGCTCGCGGAGGCGGGGGAGTGGGTAGAGGGCGTGGGGAGTGTACAGAAGGTGGACGTCATCCCCGCCTACCGCCAGATGCTCCGGGAGAAGGTGCAGCTGGGTCCGCGGCGGCTGCGGGTGGTGCTGGATTGCGGGAACGGCACCGCGAGCGTCATCGCGCCGCAAGCCCTTCAGGACCTGGGAGTTGAGGTGATCCCGCTCTACTGCGAGAGCAACCCCCGCTTCCCCCACCACCACCCAGACCCCATCGATCCCCGCAATCTCCGGGATCTCATCCAGACCGTCCTCCGGGAGGGGGCGGACGTGGGGATCGGCCTGGACGGGGACGGTGACCGGATCGGCGTGGTGGACGAGGGGGGGCGGATCGTCTGGGGGGATCAGCTGATGATCCTGTACTGGCGGGAGATCCTCCCCCGGCATCCCGGTGCCGTGGCCCTCATCGAGGTAAAGTGCAGCCAGGCACTGGTGGAGGAGGTGGAACGGCTGGGGGGCAGGCCGATCTATTGCAAGACCGGGCACTCCCTCATCAAGGCGAAGATGCAGGAGGTCAAGGCGGTGTTCGCGGGTGAGATGAGCGGCCATATGTTCTTCGCGGACGAGTACTACGGGTACGACGACGCGGTGTACGCGGCCGCGCGCCTGTTGCGCATCCTCTCCCGTACGGAGAAGCCCCTTTCCGCACTGCTGAGCGATATCCCCCGGTATCATGCGACCCCGGAGATCCGGGTCGCCTGTCCGGACGAGCGGAAGTTCGAGGTGGTGGCAGAACTGGTGCGCCAGTTCAAGGCGCGGTACCCCGTGATCGATGTGGACGGGGCCCGGGTGATCTTCCAGGACGGATGGGGACTTGTGCGGGCCAGCAACACCCAGCCCGTGCTGGTGGTCCGGGCGGAAGGGAAGACCCCGGAGGCGCTCAGGCGGATCAAGGGGATTCTGGAGGAGGCCTTGGCGACCTTTCCGGAGTGCGGCCCCCTGGATTGGCTGGAGACCGTGACGGAGGGACGGTGAGCGGAAGGGGACGGTGGGCTCTAGGTTTTCTGATCTGTGGACTCCTCTCCGCGCTGTGGGGAGGTTCTGTACCCGCGGCCAGCTCGGAAGACGCCGTCCGCGCCGCGTTTGCGGAGCTGCTGGGAGGTCCCCCGGTGCTCCACGTGGAGGCTGTACCAGACCTCCACGAAGGGATGTACGCCCGGATCTCCCTGTACGCGCAGCGGGCCCGCATTGCGGGCCTCCGGGTGGACCACCTTTGGGTGCGACTGCGCGGAGTAACCCTGGATCCTGCGGAACTGGGGCGGGGTGCGCTTCGGGTCCTCTCCTACCGCGAGGCGGCCCTGCACACCCTGGTGGGCCTTCGCAGCATCGAGGAGTTCCTCGCACGGAACCCGGACGTGGAGGAGGTCCGGCTCGAGGTCGACCGGGGACTCATCGCGGGCCGGGGAGTCGTGCGGATGAGGGGGATCCCCGTGCGGGTGGGGATGGTGGTGGGGTTCGAAGCCGTGGGGACCCCCGCGGTCTACGTCCGTGTGCACGCCCTGCGGGTGAACGGGATCCCTCTGCCCCCCGCGGCGGTGGCGGAGTTCGAGCGCCGGATCAATCCTCTCCTGAACATGGTGGAATGGCCCGTGTCGGTGCGCATCCGGTCCGTGCGCATCACCCCCACGCACGTGGTGTTGACCACCTTGCGACACCCCATGGATCCCTGTGACTTCTGCCAGACGCTGCCCTGAGGGAAGCCGGATGCCGTTCGCCTTCCTTCCCCTGGAGATCCCGGATGTGGTCTTGATCCGGGCCCAGGCGTTCGCGGATGCCCGCGGGTTCTTCCTGGAGGCCTACCGGAGATCGGAGTTCGAGCGCCACGGGATCCCGGTAACCTTCGTGCAGGACAACTTTTCCCGCTCCATCCGGCGGGGCGTTCTTCGAGGGCTGCATTACCAAAAAGCGCCCAGAGCCCAGGGCAAGCTCGTGATGGTGCTCCGGGGGGAAATCTATGACGTGGCGGTGGACATCCGGAGGGGATCGCCCACCTACGGCCGGTGGGTGGCGGCCGTCCTCTCGGATCGAGAGCATACCCTGCTGTACGTCCCTCCCGGATTCGCGCACGGATTCTGCGTGCTGAGCGAAGGGGCGGACGTACTGTACAAGTGCACGGAGGAATACGATCCCGCCCTAGACCGGGGTATCCGATGGGACGACCCGGATCTGGGCATTCCGTGGCCCGTGGAGGATCCCCTGCTCTCCGAGAAGGATCGAGCGTGGCCCCTCCTGCGGGAGGCGGACCACAACTTCGTCTACAGGGGAGCGTGAGCCTTCGGGGACGCCCCGAGCAGGACTCCGGCAGAAGGGGGAGACGGATGCGACGGGTGGTGGTGGTGGGCGCCACGGGGCAACTGGGCCGCGCGGTGGTTCGGGCCTTCGAGAAGGCGGGAGCGTGCCCGATCGGCCTGGGGCACAGGGAGATAGAGTGCGCGGATCCTGCCTCGGTGGCGGAGGCGATCCTTCCCCTGCACCCGGAGGTGGTAGTGAACTGCGCGGCCTACGTGCGGGTGGACGAGTGTGAGGACCGGCCGGAGGTGGCGTTTCGGGTGAACGCCCTGGGCGCCCTGCACATAGCCCGGGTATGCCAAGAAGCGCAAGCCCGCTGTGTGTACCTGAGCACGGACTACGTCTTCGACGGCGGGAAGCCCGATCCCTACCGGGAGGAGGACCCGCCAAACCCCATCAACGTGTACGGGACCTCCAAGCTGGCCGGGGAACACCTGGTCCGGCAGACCTGCCCGGATGCCCTGGTCGTGCGGGTGGCGAGCTTATTTGGAGGAAGCGGGGCCCGGGGCAAGGGCGGCAACTTCGTGCTCTCCGTGCTGGAACGGGCCCGGTGCGGGGAACGTCTGCAGGTGGTGGCGGATGTCCGGATGTCCCCGACTTATACGGTGGACGTGGCATCTGCCCTGGTAACGCTCGTGTGCCAGGGAGCGGTTGGGGTGTTCCACGTGGTCAACGAGGGATCGTGCACCTGGTACGACCTCGCCTGTCGGATCCTGGCCCTGGCGGGGTACAGGGTTCCCGTGCAGCCCATCCCCCAAAACGCCTACCCCACGCGGGCCCGGCGTCCGGCGAACTCCGCCCTCTCCACCGCCAAACTGAAGGCCTGGGGGATCCGGATGCGGCCATGGGAGGAGGCCCTCGCGGAGTACCTAGCCGATCTCCGCACCTCGGGGATTCCCCTCCCGGATAAAGGGGGAGGAAAGCAGGAGGAGAGGGGGGGGATTCCGTAGAATCGAGAATGCCATGGAGGGATGTGTTGACAGCCCTGACTACAGGATCGTAGTTCGGGCAGACCAGCAACGGGGGTGAGGAGCGATGTGCAGGTCTTGGAAGGTGGCTTTAGGGATCCTGTTGGTGTTGAGCCTCGGCCTGGCAGGGTTTGCGGGACCTGCAACACAGAAACAGCGGGGAGGAGTCGTCCGGATCGCGGAACCTCCCGCGGGCGGTCCCATCGGGGTTCCGTGGCTGATGCCCATCTTCGGGATCCTCCCGGCCATCCCGGTCTACGAGACTCCGGTGTTCGTGGACGCGTGGAACCGGGTGTACCCTCGGCTGGCGGAGCGGTGGGAGGTGGCTCCGGACCGGAAGGCCCTCGTCCTGCGGCTGCGCCGGGGAGTTCTGTTCCACGACGGCACGGAGATGACCGCGGAAGCGGTGAAGTTCAACCTGGACCAGCAGATCGAGGTCCGGCGGCTTCCTTCCTACATCCAGTCCGTGGATGTCGTGGATCGGTACACGGTACGGCTCAACCTCTCCCGGTGGGACAACGGCATTTACCTGGCCCTGTCCGGGAGCGGGGCTCTGATCGCTTCCCCCACCACCATCCGCCGGTTGGGCGTGGAGCGGGCCCAGTGGCAGCCCGTGGGAACCGGCCCCTTCCGGATCACCCGGTATGATCCCAACGCGTACGCGGACTTCGTCCGGTTCGACCGATACTGGGATCGACCCAAGCCCTACCTGGACCGCATCGAGCTCCGGTTCTTCCCCCAGGCGGAGCCCCTAACCATCCAGGCGGCACTCCTCGCGGGTCAGCTGGACGTGGCGCGGTTCGCGGATCCCCAGATCGTGAACCAGCTGCGGCAGACGGGGAGGTTCGACGTCATCACCGGGCCCCCGTCCCGGGCCGTCCTCATGCTCATCCCCGACAGTGCGAACCCGGATTCCCCCTTCGCAGACCCACGGGTGCGGGAGGCCGTGGGGTACGCCTTGGACCGGGAGGGCCTTGCCCGGGTGCTGGGTGCCGGCCTTGGGGAGCCCTGGAACCAGATCGTTCCTCCGGGGACCCCTGCCGTCCTCAACGACTACCGGGGGACCACGTACAATCCGCAGCGGGCGCGGGAGCTGCTGGCGCAGGCGGGTTACCCAAACGGGTTCAGCACCCGGTTGATCGTGGCGTTCTACCTCCAGCGGGACACGGGGGTCGCGTTGCAGCAGGCCCTGCAGCAGGTGGGGATCCGGGCGGAGCTGGAGTTGCCGCAGATCGGCCGCTACGTGGAGTACCAGCGGAAAGGCTGGCGGGGACTGCTGGTGCACCTCTACGGCTACTTCCCGAACATCAACAACTACATCGGGTTCTACCTGGGCGATACGGCGGCAGAGGTGTGGGCCAGTCTGAAGCGCCCGGAGGGTCTGCAGAAGCTGTTGGAGGAGTCCGCGGGGACCCTCACCCCGCAGCGCCACAAGCTCCAGCAGCTCCACCGGATGCTGCTCCAGGACCACACGGTGATCCCCGTCTACACCCATCCCGGGGCCGCGGTGGTGGTCCGGAAGGGAATCCGGGATACCGGACACCTCCAGGGGGCCACCTGGCCGTTCTGGAAGCCCGCGGAGGCGTGGATTAGCCGGCAACCGTAACCTGTGCGGAGGATCGGCATGAAGGCGGCGGTCCTGCAGGAGTACAAAAAGCCCTTGGTGATCCAGGAGGTAGAGGTAGACGAGCCCGGTCCCCGGGAGATCCTGGTGCGCACCATGGCCGCGGGGGTGTGCCACAGCGACCTTCACATCGCGGAGGGAGATGCCCCCTGGCCCGTTCCCGTGGTGCTGGGGCACGAGGCCGCGGGGGTGGTGGAGAAGGTGGGGAGCCTCGTGACCCGGGTGAAGCCCGGGGACCACGTGGTGGTGTGCGTGACCCCCTTCTGCGGGCAATGTGAGAAATGCCTCACGGGACACATGAACCTGTGCCAGAGCCCCCTCACGAGGCGGGGTCCGGAGGATCCTCCGCGCCTGCGGTGGAACGGGAAGCCCATGGGCCAGTTCGCCGGCATCGGGGCCTTCGCGGAGCAGATGCTGGTGCATGAGAACGCGGCGGTGGCGATTCCGGAGGACGTGCCCTTCGAGGTGGCGGCGCTCTTAAGCTGCGGGGTGCTGACCGGGGTGGGGGCGGTGTTCAACAGAGCCAAAGTACAGCCGGGCAGCACGGTGGCGGTCTTCGGCCTGGGAGGTGTGGGGATCGCGGTGCTTCAGGGGGCGTACTTGGCCGGAGCCCGTCGGATCATCGCGGTGGACATCCTGCCGCAGAAGTTGGAGATGGCGAAGCGGTTCGGGGCCACGGACGTGGTGAACGCTTCGGAGGTGGACCCCGTGGAGGCCATCCTGCAGCTGACGGGGGAGGGGGTGGATTACTCCTTCGCGGTGGCGGGATCCGCGAAGGTGTACCGGCAGTGCGTGGACTGCCTGGCGCCTCTGGGAACCGCCACCGTGATCGGGTTGGTCCCTCCCGGAGAGCGGCTTGTGCTGAATCCCCGCCAGATCCTGTGGGAGCGCGCCATCCAGGGATGCATCATGGGATCCAACCGGTTCCCCGTGGACATCCCGCGGTACCTGGAGCTGTACCGGCAGGGACGGCTGAAGCTGGACGAGATGGTGAGCCGGAAGGCGGGGCTGGAATCCGTGAACGAGAGCTTCGAGTGGATGCGCCGGGGGGAGGTGATCCGCACCGTCCTTACCGTGGGTGAGCGCTAAAGGCCCTGTTCACGGGCTGCGGTGGCCCGGTCTCCCGCGATGAAGAGCTCCAGGAGCTCTTCGATGACCAGTCGCTCCAAGACGCGCTGTGCCGCTTGGTCCATGCGGGAACGGTCCACGAACAGCCCCCGACGGGGCTACCGTCCCAGCCAGATGTTCCCCGCCACGTCCAGGTTCTCGCACAGGGCGAGGTCCTGGTAGACCATCTCGATCCCCAGGGCCCGGGCATCCGCGGGCGTGCTGAAGCGCACCCGACGCCCCTCGAACAGGATCTCCCCCTCGTCCGGCTGGTAAGCACCGGAGAGGACCTTCATGAGGGTGGATTTTCCGGCCGCGTTGTCCCCCACCAGCCCCAGGATCTCTCCCGGGTACAGCACGAGATTCACCCCGCGCAGCGCCTCCACACCTCCGAAGCGCTTGCGGATTCCCCGCATCTCCACGAGCGGCATCCGGCCCTCCCGCGCGGAGGGAAAGGGGGGCCAGGGGCCCCCCGCGCTCACCTCAGGAACCTGTCCACGTTCTCCTTGGTCACCAGGTCCACACCGGTGTTGTAAAAGCTCCGGATGGGCTTTTGCCTGCGGACCACGATGTCGTAGAGGAGCTCCATGCTCCGCACACCCATCTGGTAGGGACGCTGACCCACCAGCCCGTGCACGTACCCCTCCTTGAGGAGCCGCAGCTCCGGCTCCAGGGTATCGAAGGACACGATCACGAACTTCCCCGCCTTGATGTCCGCCTCCTTCTTCTTGACCGCGTTCTTATAGGCCTCCGGTGCAAAGAGGGGCCATCCGCCCACCATGACGATGGCGGTGAGGTCCGGGTTTGCCGTGATCATCTGTTCCACCAGCTGCACCGCCCGGTTGATGTCGTCGTTGCTGGGGAATGGGGATCCCCGGACCTCCCGGTACTGTGCCCCCCGCACCACGCTCTTAAACCCCTTGATCCGCGCGTTGAGGTTCTGGGCACCCAGTCCGCCCGTGATGATCCCGTACACGGCCCCCTGGGGCGCAAACCGCAGGAACAGCTTCCCCAGCTCGCGGCCCGCGGCTTCGTTGTCCGTCCCCACGAAAGCCAGCCTTCCGCTCTCCGGAGCCGCATCGGAGTCAAAGGTGATGACGGGAATGCCGCCTGCCATGGCCTTCCGGATCACGGGCACCACGCTCTTCGCATCCACGGGCGAGATGGACATGCCGTCCACCTTCCGGCTCACCAGTCCCTCCAGGACCTGAATCTGAGGTGCGATCTCCGTGCGCTCCGGTCCCGTGTACTCGCACACCACCCCCAGACGTCTGGCGGCTACCATGCATCCATCTCGTGCCTGATTGAAGAAGGGGTTGTTGATGGCCTTGGGGACCAAGGCGAAGGTCAACCGACGCGCCTGCCCTCCGAGAGCAGCAGACGCCAGCGCCAAATCCAGTACAAGGCCTAGGGCCAGTCTGATCCGGTACATGGTTCTCACCTCCGGTGTGGAATGGAGTTCTTTCATGAGAGGTGCTCTCCGTCCATCACCCCCTTTCACACAGACATCAGACGCACCCGCAGCCGGTCCACCAGCACGGCCGCGATGATGGTGATCCCGATCACCACCTGCTGCCAGAAGGCGGGGACTCCCACAATGACCATGGCGTTCTGCAGTACTTCGATAAGGGCGGCTCCGATAAACAGGCCCAGGATAGAGCCACGTCCGCCCTGTAAGCTCACTCCTCCGATCACCACCGCGGCGATGACGCTGAGCTCCATTCCCTGTCCCAGAGTAGCGTCCCCCACGGAGAGCCGGGCCGCGAGAAGAATCCCGGTGAGGGCCGCGAGGCCCCCGCTGGTCACGTACGCAAAGAACCGCACCCGGCCCACGGGAATCCCCGCCAGGCGGGCCGCCTCCGCGTTCCCGCCCACCGCGTACAGGTTGTAGCCGTAGGGCGTGCGGGTGGTCAGAAGCCAACCCAGGAGGACCACGACCACCATATAGATCACCGGTGCGGGAACCGGGCCCACGAATCCCGCGCCCAGGGACACGAACAGGTCCGCCTGGGGGCCGAGGTCGGTGATGGGGAAGCCCCGGGTGATGACCAGGGCAAGTCCCCCCGCGATGGAGAGCATGCCCAGGGTGGGGATAAGGGGGGTCATGCGGGCCCGGGTCACCAGGAGACCGTTTGCGGCACCGGCCAGCACTCCGGCCAACACCCCCGTCCCTATGGCGGGCAGAAGTCCGTACCCCAGGCTCAACAGCTTTGTGGTGACCACGCCCCCCAGGCTCATCACGGACCCCACGGAGAGGTCGATCCCACCCCCGCCGCTCAGGATCACCAGGGCCTCGCCCACACCTGCCGCCGCGATGAAGGCGAAGTTGCGGGCGATCTGGAAGAGGTTGTCCGGCTGCAGGAAGCGGGGGGCGAGGGTTCCTACCAGGGCCATGAGGAAGCCCAGGGCCGCCAGCATGGCGAGCTCGTACGAGATCTCCATCCGTTGCGGTCCCCGGGCCGGGGAGGCCGCCACCCCACCCGTCTTCTGTGCCACCCTAAGCCGCCTCCACCCCCATCATCATCCGTACGATCTCCTCCTCCGTGGTCTGTGCGGTACGCCGCTCTCCCACCCGCAGCCCCCGGCGCAGGACCACGATCCGATCGCACACCGCGAAGATATCGGGCATGCTGTGGCTGATGAGGAGCACGCTTTTGCCCTGTTCCCGCAGACGACGGACCAGCTCCAGCACCCGGGCACGCTCCCGCACCCCCAGGGCTGCGGTGGGTTCGTCCATGATCACGATGCGGGCCTCCCAGTATACTGCGCGGCTGATGGCCACCGCCTGACGCTGCCCACCGGACAGGTGCCGCACCAGGGTCCGCACGGAGGGAAGAGAGATCTCCAGCCGCTGGAGGACCTGTGCGGAAGCCGTCTCCATCTGACGGCGGGCGAGAATTCGAAGCACTCCCCATCCGTATCCCGGCTCCCGGCCCAGAAAGATGTTCCCCGCCACGTCCAGGTTCTCCGCGAGGGCGAGGTCCTGGTAGATGGTCTCGATGCCCGCGGCCCGGGCCTCCCGGGGGCTGCTGAACCGTACGGGTCGCCCCTCCAGATCGATGCTGCCCGCATCCGGTGGATAGACCCCCGAGAGGATCTTGATGAGGGTGGATTTTCCTGCCCCGTTGTCGCCCACCAGCCCCAGAACCTCCCCCGCGTACAGATCCACATCCACATCCCGCAGGGCTTGGACGGCCCCGAACCGCTTGCTGATCCCTCGCGCCCGGAGGAGCGGTACCCTCATGGCCTCCATGTGCGCGGGATCCCCAGCTCGTCCAGCTTCCTTGCGTACGCGGCAAGGGTGGCCCGGGTCACCACGTCCACGCCCGTGTCCACGATGCGGCTGGGAGGCACCCTAGAGAGCCGCAGGGCCTGCTCCACCCCCTCCCGGGCCATGAGGGTCAAGAGCTCCACACTCCTGTAGCCCTGAAAGTACTCCCGCTGGGCCACGAGCACGTGGATGACACCCTCCCGGAGCAGGGCGATGTGCTCGTCCGTGGCGTCGAAGGCCACGATCCGGAGCTTCCCCGCCACCTTCGCCTCCTTGGCCGCGCGAGCCCAGGCGGGACCGTTGTAGGCATACACCCCGTACGCACCGGCCAGATCTGGATGGGCCCGGAGGGTGGCGGCTGCGAGGCTCACCGCGGTAGCCGCGTCCTCCCGGTCGTTGTTGGTGGCCACGATGCGGATGAGGCTTCCTTGGATGGCCTGCTTGAATCCCTCGATGCGCTGCAGGGAGTTCAGGGCTGTGAGGCTCCCCGTTCCGATGGCCACCTTCCCTCCTCGCGGCAATAGCCGACGCATCTCGCGGCCCGCAATGCGACCCGCGGCCAGGTTGTCCGTTCCGATGTACGCGATCCGCACGCTCTCAGGTGCGTCCGTGTCCAGCGTGATCACCGGGATTCCCGCGTCCCGCCCCTTCTTGATGGTGGGCCCAAGCGCTTTAGGATCCGAGGGAGCGACGGCGATGCCGGAGACCTTCTGGGCAATGTAGGTCTCCATGGTGCTGATCTGGGCAGCTACGTCCTCCTTCTGCGGCACGAAGAAGACAGCCTGGACACCCAGCTTCTGGGCCGCGGCCTTTACGCCCCGCTCTACGTTGGCCCAGTAAGGATGTACGGACTTGCTGATCACCACCACGCGGATCTGGGGCGCGGGTTCTGCGCCCTGACCCACAAGCGCCACGGCGGCCAGCACCGCGGCCACCAGAAGGATCGTCCCTCTCATGTGCATCCCTCCCTTCATGGGGTTTTCCGCCGCCGGAGGATGTCCACGGTGACGGCGGTGAGCAGAATGAAGCCCAACACGATGTCCTGGTGGTACGAGGAGACATCCACGAGGATCATCCCGTTCACCACCACGGCCATGAGCGCGCCCCCCAGGAGTGCCCCTAGGATCGTTCCTTCCCCGCCCAACAGGCTCGTGCCACCGATGACGGTGGCAGCGATGGCCCACAGTTCGTATGCGCTGCCCACGTTGGGATTGCCCTGCCCCAGTCGGGCGGCCACCACGATCCCCGTAAGCCCCGCGATGAACCCACAGGCTCCGTACGCGAAGATGCGGACCCCATCCACGTGGATGCCCGCGGCCCGGGCTGCCTGGAGGTTCCCTCCCACCGCGTACAGGTGCCGGCCCAGCACCGTGGCGTGCAGGATCATCCCGCACAATCCCGCCACCAGCAGCAGGACCACGAAGGGCATGGGGATTCCCCGGATCCCACGGAGAGGTCGATTCCGCCCGTGATGATCACCAACGTCTCCCCTACCCCCAGCAGGGTATAGCGGGACATGTCCCGGAGGATGATGTTGAGGTTGGAAGCGGAGAGGAAGGTGGGGTTGCGTCAGGAGAAGAAGGCGACGAGGACTCCGAGCGCCAGGAGAATGTTGAGCTCCCGGAATCGGATCGAAGGGACGATCGGCCGGCCGTGGGCCGGCCGTTGACGTTCCACTACAAGCGTTTCGCGCTCCCCCATCAGCGCAACCGCCCCAGGACGTGCATCCCCCGCCGGAGCACAGGGTAGAGTTCGACGTACACCCGGTACAGTTCCTCGTAGCGTCCTCCGGCTTCGCCCGGAGAGGTCCGATCCACCACGTGCACGGTACGCTCACACGCGGCCTCCACGGAGACAAAGGCGCCCACCCTCACGCCCGCTAACAGAGCGGCTCCGTATGCGGTGCCCTCTGTGGTGGTCACGGTGGCGACCTCCGTCCCGAGTACGTCCGCGAGGATCTGGCGCCAGAGCGGGCTTCGGGCACCCCCCACGGAGATCCGGACCTCCTGAGTCGCCACCCCCATGGCCCGCAGGATCTCGAAGGCATCCCGCAGTCCGAGCGCCACGCCCTCCAGCACCGCCCGCACCAGGTGTTCCCGGCGGTGCCGGAGGGTGAGCCCCACGAAGGCTCCCCGGGCGAAGGGATCCGCGTGCGGGGTGCGCTCGCCCGAGAGATAGGGAAGGAAGATGAGCCCCTCCGCCCCCGGAGGGGTGGAAGCGGCCTCCGCGGTCATCTGGTCGTAGGGATCGGTCTTCTCCCAGGCCTCTACCCGGAGCGCCTCCCGCAACCAGCGCAGCGCCCCCCCCGGCCGCCAGCATCACCCCCATTACATGCCATCTCCCCGGAACCGCGGCGCAGAAGGTGTGTACCCTCCCACGGGGATCCACCCTCAACTCGTCCAGGTGCGCGAACACCACCCCGGAGGTGCCGATGGTAACGGAGACGAGCCCCGCCCGTACGATCCCCGTCCCCACCGCCTGGGCTGCCTGGTCGCCCGCTCCCGCCACCACAGGCGTTCCCGTCCGAAGCCCTGTGGCCCGGGCGGCTTCCTCCGCGATCCTCCCGCTGACCTCCGGCGATTCCAGGACCCCCGGCGTGCCCCTCCTGGAGGAGCCGCCGGTTCTCCGGGTGGGAGAGCATTCCCTCCACCCGGTGGGCCAGGAGCAGCCCCTCCGCCGTGGTGCCGAAGAGAATACGACCGCGGGGCTCGTACGGCTTGGGTTCAAACGCCACCCGGACGCCGGGCACCGCGTCCATGGCCTCCGCCAGCCCTTCCGCGAACCGCGCTCGCAGTTCTGCGAAGTTCTGGCCAAAGGGGTTCTCGTAGCCGTCGATTCCCGGCCAGAGGATGGCCACGTCCGCCGCAAGCTCCCGGCAGAGCTCCAAGGTGCGGATGGTGCGCTGGATGGCCTTGCGCCGGACCTCGGGAAGGTGCGAGGAGAGGGCTCCGAATTCGAAGTCCCGGTCGTAGAAGATCCCCGGCGCCAGGGCTACGAGTCGAATCCCCGTATCCCGAATAAAAGCCCTCCACCGGTCCAGGTTGTCCTCGTTGAGCTCCGTGGGGTAGTGGGCCTCCACGCCTACCACCCCACGGCCCTTGAGGCTTGCGATTAGGTCCAGGCGGGCCGGAAGATCCCGGTCCGGCGTGTACTTGTCATGGAAACGGCTGGCGAAGGGGGAGAGGTACCACACCCCAACGGAGAACTTCGGCTCCAGGACGAAATGCTGCAGGTGGCGGACGAGCTCCTCTCCCGAGCGCCGCACCGTTTGCCCGCGCAGATCCCGTAACGGCATCGCCGTCCCCCCCTTTCCCCTCAGTTTCGAACCCGCGCTCGACGCAGGAAATCCATGGTCTCCTCGAAGCTCCGCACGCCCGCCGTGCCTCCCACCGCGGTCACGCAGAGCGCCCCCACTGCGTTCGCAAAGCGGGTGACTTCCTCCCAGCTCCAGCCCTGTAGCCAGGCGGCCAGGAATCCGCCACAGAAGGCATCTCCCGCACCCGTGGTGTCCACCACGGGACCTCGAACGCGGGAACCCATCCCTGCCACTCCCCCGCGTCCACGTACGCTCCCCGTTCGCCCAGCTTCACCGCCACCACGCCCACCCCCCGCTTCCGCAAGACGGCCGCTGCCCGTTGGGGATCCCGCATCCCCACCAGCTGCGCCACTTCGTCCTGGTTGGCGAACAGGGTGTCCACATGCTCCAGGCAGGGAGCTAGGTCCTCCATCCAGCGGCCCCGGGCGTCCCAGGCTACGTCCACGCTCGTACGGCACCCCCGGGCCCGTGCGCGCTCCAGCAACCGGGCCGCGGGGAGACCGTCCATGCCGGGCAGCAGGAAGTACCCGCCCAGGTGTAGGATCCTTGCTCCCTCCAGGAGGTGGTCGGGGACGTCCTCCGGGCCAAGGTGGGCATTGGCGCCCGGGAAGTGGAGGAAAGATCGCTCCCCGCCGGGGGCCACCGCCACCACGGTGACGGAGGTGCCGGTCACGGGATCCTCCGTCACGTGGGGCTCCACCCCGTGCTGCCGGAGCGCCTGGATGAGGTAGCTCCCGAAGACGTCCTTTCCTACGCGCCCCACCGCGGCGGTAGGGACCCCCAGTTTGGCCAGGGTGATGGCCGTGGTATGGGCGAGGCCTCCGCTCCGCAGCTCGATGGATTCCACCAGCCGAAGGTGTCCCAACTCCGGCCAGGCACCCACGGTCCGCACCATCACGTCGGCCACCATAATCCCCACGCTCAGCGCCTGCGGCATCGCTAGTGCAGCGCTCCCAGGGTGAGGCCCTGTACCACATACCGCTGGACGGCGAATGCCAGAAGCACGGGAGGCAGGAGGGCCAACAGCACGCGGACGGACACGAACCAGAACTGGATCCCCTGGCTCATCTTGGCCCCCGCGATCAGAAGGGGGATGGTGGTGGCCCGTTCAAACGTGAGCGTGAGGGCATAGATGAACTCGTTCCAGGAGAAGGCGAAGGCCAGGATCCCGGTGGAGACCAGGGCAGGGGATGCGAGGGGGAGTGCTACGTGCACGAAGGCGCGCAACGGCTGGCTCCGTCCACCATAGCGGCCTCCTCCAGCTCCACGGGAAGTCCCAGAAAGGTATCGCGCATGAGCAAGGTGGCAAGCGGTAGGTTCATGGTGGTGTGCGCGAGGATGAGGGATGTGGGCGTGTCCAGGAGGCCTCGCCGTTGCATGAACAGGAAGAAGGGAATGACCACCACCGCGGGGGGGAGGATCACCTGGGAGAGGAACCAGGTGGCGATGTCGTGGTTGCGGAGGGGGCCGATGTGGATCGGAAAGCGGGCCAGGGCGTATCCTGCCATGGTTCCGAGCAGGAGCGCCAGGGAAGCGCTCGCAGCGGCTACGAGCAGGCTGTTCTGGAGGTCCCGGAGGATGTCGCGCCCCGCCAGCTGGAGCTGGTCCTGCCAGTTGGCCAGGGTGGGCATGAACTGCACGAAGGGAAGGAGGGTGGGGCGAAAGGTTTCCGTGGGCTCCTTGAGGGAGGTAATCCCAGCCCAGTAGAGGGGAAACAGCACCCAAACCAGGACCGCCAAGAGCAGCACTCCCAGCCCCACCCGCTCCATCCGGCGCGCGAGCCCTCGGGAGGAGCGAGCGGCTAGAGACGTTCGTACAGATGCCGTACTCGGAGCACCAGACCCATGCATGTCAGGGACACCAGGACGGGAAAGATGTACGATAGGGAAGAGGCATATCCCAGGTTGAAGAACTCCAGGCCCTGCCGGTGGATGTACAGAGCCAGAACCTCCGTGGAGATCCCGGGGCCGCCTCCCGTGAGTCCGAACGCGAGGTCGAAGACCTTCACGGAGTAGATGAGCTTGAACAGTAGGGCGGTGACGATCACGGGCGCCAACAGGGGAAGCAGCACGTGCCGAAAAAGAGCCCACCGCCCCGCACCGTCCACGATGGCGGCCTCCAGGGGCTCCGTAGGAAGCCCCTGGAGGCCGGCGAGGAACACCAGGAAGGCGAAGGGAGTCCACTGCCAGATATCCAGGAGCACCACGGATCCCAGGGCGGTGGCGGGATCCGAGAGCCAGTGGACCTTCCCGAAGCCCACGGCTCGGACGAGGTGCGCGATAGGCCCGTCCTCTTCGTGGAAGAGCATCATGCCCAGAAAGGCCAGGGCGATGGGAGAGGTAAACAGGGGCGCTACCACCACCGCCCGCAGGGCACGGATCCCCCACATGGGCCGGTGGAAGAGCAGGGCGAGCACGAACCCCAACAGGAGCTCCGCACTGACCGTCGCTCCCACAAAGAGACCCGTCACCCGGAGCGCGTTGTGCATGCGGGGGTCCTGCACAACCCGCACGTAGTTGGCGAACCCCGTCCAGGTGGGCGGGGATGTGAGATTCCAATTCCGGAACGAGAGAAGCAGGGAGAAGAGGAGAGGGTAGACGGTGAAGGTCAGAATCCACCCTACCGCGGGCAGAAGCAGCGCCCACTTGATCCCCTCGCCCCGCACCTCTCCCTCCTAGCGCGGCCGGTACCGGGGTGCAGGCCTGCCGTAGCCAATGGACTCCTGGTACGCGCGCCGTAGCTTCTCCCGGCCCAGCTTGTTCACGATCTCCGTCCATTCCCGGGCCACGGCATCGAGGGCCTGCTTGGGCGTCTCCCGCCCTACCAGGGCCTGGCTGAGGTGCAGGTCAAGGCTGTTGATCATCTCCGGGGCGCCCGGGATGCGGAGGTACTCCTGCCAGGCATCCATCTCGTAGTAGTTCTGCCAATAGGCCCGCAGCCAGTCCAGAGCGTCCTCCCGGTCGAAACCCTGCTGGAGGTAGGCCTGGATGGATCCGGTGCCCTGGCCGTTGCTCACCTCCGGTGGGAAGTCGTAGATCTTGCCGGGATCCACCCCACCCCAGCCGAAGGTGGTGATCTGGAAGAGCCGGGGCCGCTCCGCCATGTAGGCGAACAGGTGGTAGATGGTCTCCTTGTTGCGGCTGAGGGAGCTGATGAGGCCATGCCACGAACAGCCCAGCAGATTGCCGACCCGGTTGAGCTTCTGGACCCACCGGCCGGTTCGCCGGTCGTAGTACTCCGTGCTGGCCGGCATGGGGCCTGCGGTGAGCTTGCCCTTGATCCGGGAGCGGTCGGGGTTCTTGGCGAGGGACCCGATATCGCCGGGGCTGTAGGTCAAAGCCGCGTTGCCCTTCAGGAACACATCCCAGGATTCCACGAGATCCCAGCCCAGCTGGGCCCGGGGGCCGTTCTTCGTGAGCCGGATGTAGTCCTCCAGAGCCTTTACGTGTCCGGGGGAGTTGATGATCGGCTCCATGGTACGGGGGTTGAAGAAGAACACGTTGCGGTACTCGTCCACGGTGGGGCCCGGGACCACCACATAGGGGGCCGCGAAGGCCAGGTAGAAGAAGAATCCCTGGGCATTTACCTTGAGGGGGAGGACGATGCCGAAATCCGGCCGCCCGTCCCCGTTCCAGTCCCGGTTGTTGAAGAACTCGCTCACATCCAAAAGCTCCTTGATGGTCCGCGGCAGCCGTAGCGCATACCCGTACTTGGCCTGGCAGGCGGCCTTCTCCTTAGGATCGTTGAGGAGATCCCTCCGGCCGTAGAGCACCCAGGCGTCCGCGTCGTAGTTGGCCCCGTACTGCCGTCCGCCCCACCGATAGAGCTGCCGGATGGGCGGACCCATGTCGTTCGGATCCCAGCGGGGAAACCGCGGGTCCCGGATCCATGGATCCACCGGCACGATCCAGTTGTTGGCCACCAGGTCTCCGTAGAGGGTAGCGCATGGTACGAACCCGTCGAACCGTCCCGCCCGGGTGATGAGGTCCGTCTTGATCTTCGTGGGGAGCTGATCGAAGGGGATCTCCACGATATTCAGCTTGGCCCCCGTGCGCTGCTCCCACGCGAAGCGGAAGTAGCGGAGCGGAAGTAGGAGATGGCTCCCCGGCTACCCCCCGCGAATACCCCCAGCGTAACGGCCCGGCCCATGAAGGGCCGGGCCGCGGCGAATGCCACGCCCACCAACGAGAGAAGCACCACACCCAGCACGCCCCATCGTACCGCCTTCACAGGATTCACCCCCTCTGACCGTGCTGAATGCCCGAACTCAGGCGCGGATCGGGTTCGTCCCTCTCACCTCCCTCGGCGCGTAGGTCTGCGGATCGGGTCCGAGCAGCTTGAACACCTCAAGGGGCTCCTCCGCCTCGTAGACGTGCGGGTGCAGAGCCGCCTCCGCGATCACAAAGCACTCCGTTCCCGGACGCAGGGGATGGCCCAGCAACCGGCCGCGCCCGCGCCACACGAAGAGGACATACGGGGCCTGCTCGGTACTCTCGAACCGCTTCCAGACCACCAATCGCTTTCCGCTGAACTTCCGGAGCCTGGGCGGAAAGATCCACGCCTCCTCCCCGCCCCGGGTACGGATGATCCCCTCCGGAGCCAGACGATTCCGCTCCAACAGATCCGGCGCGCACGCGGTCTCGAAGTCCAATCGCTTCAGGGCCTGCTCCAGGCGCGCAAAGCCAGGGTGAACCTGTTCCGGTGGCAGGGGGTCCCTCCCGCGGTGGGCTCCAGGAGGGTGTACACGTCCGAGGGCTGCTGGATCTCCAGGGTGAGGGCAGTCCCTGGGCGGTGGGGGACACCGGCCGGCACGAAGAGTCCTTCCCCGACCCGCTGGTGCACCACGGGGGAGAGTTCCAGGGCCCGCTCCCGCCCCTGCTGGATGGCCTGGCGCAGAGCGCGGAGCGTGACCCCGGGGTAAAGGCCCACGTGGGTGTAGGGGATCGGGCCTTTGGGAGCGTCGAGAAAGTAGTACGCCTCATCCTTGCCGAACCGGTAGCCGAACCGGGCGGGGTCCTGCCATACGTCCTCGTCCCGGACGTGGAAATGGAACACGATGGGCTCTCCCGGGTCGAGCAGCTTCGTGAGGACCGGAAAGTCCGGTCCATATGCGGCGAAGTGACGGGGTCCCAGGATCCGCTCCCCGCGCAGACGGAGGGCCTGTGGCCAGCTGAGCGGTACCCGAAAGGCCAGGAAGCTGATCCCCTCGTTCGGCACGGGGGAGGGGTTGGTGGCCGGAACACAGGAGGCGATCCAGCGTTCAGGCTTCCACAGGCGCTGGCGCGGATGGGAAGTGCCTCCTGAGCGAGCCAGAGGGCCCAGGCGACCTCCGTCTGGGTAAAACCGGCGCACGTACGTGGGGCGGAACGGCAGGATGCCGCGGTCGAGCCAGCTGTCCAGGCGGGAAAGCACGGCGTTGGACACCCGGTTATCCCTCACACCCGCACGAACGTCGGACCACGAGGTCCGCGCGGAGCGCTGCCAGCCGGGGCTCCCGGTCTTTTCCCTCCCGGAGGCGATCGAGCAGGCACCGGGCCGCAGCGGCTCCCAGCTCGTACATGGGCTGGGCCACAGTGGTCACCGGTGGTTCCGCCACGGACATCCACTCCACGTCGTCAAACCCCACCAGGGCACAGTCCTCCGGAACCCGCAGGCCGAGCTCCCGGGCCGCCCGCAGGACCGCCAGCACCATGGTGTTGTTGGCCGCAAAGACTCCATCGGGCCTCCGCCGGAGGAGCTCCCGGGCGGCCTCCTGGGCGTGCTCCAGGGAAAGCCGGGAGAGTGCCACAAGCCCCGCGGGCCGCAATCCCGCTTCCTGGAGGGCCCGTCGGTAGCCCGCTAGGCGTTCCTCTCCCGTGGAAAGCCCCGAACGGAATCCCAGGAGGCCGATCCGCCTTCGTCCGTGCGCGATCAGATGCCACACCGCTTGGCGGGCGGCTTCCTCGTTGTTCACCACCACCGCGTCCGCGTAGAGGTGCCGGGGACGGACGTCCACGAACACCACCTGGAGGCCCTGGCGTCGAAGGGCCTCCAGGTGGCTCCGGGGAATCACGTGGGTCAGGATCACCCCCTCCACCCGGCGTCCCACCAGGGTGGCCAAGTAACCCTGGATCTTCTCCGGCCGGCGGTCGCTGTTCCCCAGGATCACCGTGTATGCGTGCTCCTGGGCCACGTCCTCCACCCCGCGCACCAGGCCCGTGTAGAAGGGGTTGCGGATGTCGGAGACGAGCAGGGCGAGGGTGTGGGTGCGGCGCGTCTTCAGCCCTCGCGCCAGGGCGTTGGGGTGATAGTTCAAGGACCGGATGGCCCGCTCCACCCGGCGGCGCAGAGGCACACTCACGGAGGCGCGGTTGTTGAGCACCGCGGAGACGGTGGCCGGGGAGACCCCCGCGAGCCGCGCTACGTCCTTGATGGTGGCCACGCTGAAACGATTCGCTAAACGTTTCAAAACTCCAGCTGGCCAGCCCCCCTTTCCCTCGAATTCCCCCCTCCGGCGTGTGTAAGATTTCTTCGGGGAACCGAGGAGGAGCCATGACCAGGCGTTACCACATCATCACGTACGGCTGTCAGATGAACGTCCGGGATTCGGAGACCCTGGCGGGGCTACTGGAGCAGATGGGGTATGTCCCCGCGGAGCGGCCTGAAGAGGCGGACGTGGTCCTGGTGAACACCTGTACCATCCGGGAGAACGCGGACGAGCGGGCCTACGGTCGGTTGGGGGAGCTCCGGCGGCTCAAGCAGCGGCGACCCGGCCTGATCCTGGGCGTAGCAGGGTGCCTGGTGCAGAAGGACCGGGAGGAGGTACTGCGCCGGGCCCCGCACGTGGACCTGGTGTTCGGGGTGCACAATCTACACCGCCTCCCAGAGCTCCTGCGCCAGGCCCAGGAGGGGTGCCAGCCTGTCTACGAGGTGTGGGACCGGTTTCCCAAGGACGAGCCCCTACCCATCCTGCCCACGGCGCGCGCGGGGGGGATCCGGGCCTACGTGAACATCATCCTCGGCTGCAACAAGTTCTGCACGTTTTGCATCGTGCCCTTCGTGCGGGGGCGGGAGCGCAGCGTGCCCCCCGAGGTGGTGCTCCAGGAGGTGCGGCAGCTGGCGGAGCAGGGATATCGGGAGGTCACCCTCCTCGGGCAGAACGTGGACTCCTACGGCCACGACCTCCGGCCCCGCACGGACCTGGCGGACCTCTTGCGCTTCATCCACGAGGTGCCGGGCATCGAGCGCATCCGGTTTACCACCAGTCATCCCCGGGACATGACAGAGAAGCTCATTCGCACCGTGGCGGAACTCCCCAAGGTGTGCGAGCACTTCCATCTTCCGGTTCAGTCCGGAGACGATGAAGTCCTCCGCCGCATGCACCGCACCTACACGGTGACAGATTACCTGCGCATCGTGGACCGCATCCGCTCGTGCATCCCGGAAGCGAGCATTACCACAGACCTCATCGTGGGCTTTCCGGGCGAAAGCGAGAAGCAGTTCGAGAACACCCTGAAGCTGGTGGAAGCCGTCCAGTTCGATGCCTGCAACACCGCCGTGTACTCCCCACGGCCCGGCACCAAGGCCGCCACCTTCCCCGACCAGGTGGACGAACAGACCAAGCACCGCCGCCTGCAGGTCTTAAACCGGCTCGCGGAACGGGTGGCCTACGCCCGGAACCGAAGGCTGGTGGGCACGGTCCAGGAAGTGCTGGTGGAGGAGCCCGGAAGGCAGGGGGGGGTTGTGGGCCGCACCCGCACCAACAAGGTGGTGGTCTTGGACGGAACCCGGGACCTTGTGGGCCGGACGGTAAGCGTATGCATCACGGAGGCGGGATCCTGGGTCCTGCGGGGGGAGCGGGTGGCAGAGCCCGTGCCGGTTGGGTGAGGGGCGCGAAGGGCTGGACCCGCGGCAGTCCGTCTAGCGGCGTAGGAACCAGCTCTCCAATCGTTCCCGGGGCAACGCCACCAGGGTGGGCCGGCCGTGGAAGCAGGTATAGGGATCCCGACACCGTAGGAGATCCGCCACCAGGGCCTCCATCTCCGCGGGGGTGAGTTCGTCTCCGGCCCGCACCGCGGCATGGCAGGCCACCGTGATCCGCATGCGGTCTACGGCATCCTCCAGGGAACGGGTCCGGGGGCCGGCGAGAAGATCCTGAAGGCAGGCGCGGAGAAGGTCTGTGGCGCCGTCCCGGACGACCGCGGGGACGGCCCGCAGGAGATAGGTGTTTCCGCCGAAGGGCTCCACCACAAACCCCACTTCCCGGAGGGCATGGGAGAGGTCTTCCACCAGCTGCGCCTCCGCGGCGCTGAGCGCCACGGAGGCCGGGACCGCCAAGGTCTGCATGGGACCTGGCAGCCGAGTTCGATGGCACAACCGCTCGTACAGCACCCGCTCGTGGGCCGCGTGCTGATCGATCAGCACAAGACCCTCCGGGGACTCCGCTACGATGTACGCCCGCACCACCTGGCCCAGGATCCGGAAAGGAGAAGGCCCGCGTGGCTCAGCCGGACGGTCTGTGGACCAACACACCCCGGGCTCACGAACCAGCAACGGCTCCTGCCGGCCCTCTGTCCACCTGGAAGCCTTGGAGGGAGGACCTTCGGGGGTACGCCCCAGGGAGCGGGATCGGTAGGCCTCCCGCACCGCGGCCTCCACAGCCCGGTAGACCCGGTCCTCGTGGACGAACCGCACCTCCAGCTTGCGGGGGTGCACGTTGGGATCCACGGCCACGGGAGGAAGGAAGACCAACACCACGCAGACCGGGTAATGCCCCGTGGGGATGAACGTATGCGCGCCCTGCTCCACCGCCCGGGCCAGTAGGGGGCTATGCACGGGCCGGCGGTTCACGGAGAAGTACTGGCCCGTGCGGCTGCGGCGTGCCAGCTCCGGAATCCCCACAAATCCGGTCACCCGCATCTCCCGGGGAAGGTCTGGAATGGGGAGGAGCTGATCGGGCCGCGCACGGAGTACCCGTGCGGCCCGATCCAGCGCGTCTGAGGCGGGGCACCACAGGACCTCCTCGCCGTCCCGGATCACCCGGAAGGCCACCTCCGGATGCGCCAGGGCGAGCCGCTCCACCGCCTCCACGCAGAGCGCGGCCTCGCGGGCAACGGACCGCAGGAAGTTCCGGCGGGCCGGGGTGTTGTAGAACAGGTGGCGTACGGTGACCACGGTCCCCCGACCTGAGCCCACCTCCTCCACCCGCGTGATCGCACCGCCCTCTGCCCGCACCCGGGTGCCCCGGTTCCCATCGGAGGTTACAAGCTCCAGGTAGGACACCGCGGCGATGCTGGGGAGGGCCTCTCCCCGAAAGCCCAAGGTGGTGATGCGGTACAGGTCGTCCGGGGAGGCAATCTTGCTGGTGGCGAACCGGCGCAGGCTGGTGACCGCGTCCTGGGGATCCATGCCCTCCCCGTCGTCCGTCACCCGGATGAGCCGGAACCCGCCCTCCTCCAGCTCCACGGTGATGGTCCGGGCGCCTGCATCCAGAGCGTTCTCCACCAGCTCCTTCACCGCGGAGGCGGGGCGTTCCACCACCTCGCCTGCCGCGATGCGGTCCGCCAGCCATGCCTCAAGGATCTGGATCTTCGCCATGGAAGATGGAGGCCTGCCTGGCTATGGTGCGGCGCCGGGATCGCGGGCGGGTGCCTCCCTCTGCCGCACCGTCCCGATCCGGGGGAATCCAGCCCACGCCCGGAGAGAGGGATCCGAGGGCGAGACTCGTCTGGATCGCCTCCACCCGCCGCTCCAGGCCCGGCGAGACGCCTTTCCGCTCCCCGCTCCCTTCCAGCCGGGCCAGGATCTCCTCCGCCCGAGCCACCACCTCCCGCGGGAGGCCCGCAAGCCGCGCTACGTGGATGCCGTAGGAGCGGTCGGAAGATCCCTCCGCCACCCGGTGGAGGAACACGATGCGATCCTGTTCCTCCCGCACCATCACGTTGAGGTTGAACACTCCGGGAAGCCGCTCCGCGAGCTCTGTGAGCTCGTGGTAGTGGGTGGCGAACAGCACCCGGGCCCTCTTCCGTTTCCACAGGTATTCCACCACCGCCCACGCGATGCTGAGCCCGTCGTAGGTGGCGGTACCGCGGCCCACTTCGTCTAACAGCACCAGGCTGTGGGGAGTGGCGTTGTGGAGGAGGTTCGCCACCTCCTGCATCTCCACGAGAAACGTGCTGCGTCCCGAGGCGATGTCGTCCGCGGTCCCGATGCGGGTGAAGATCCGGTCCACCAGCCCCACCCGGGCGTATTCGGCGGGCACGAAGCTGCCCATCTGGGCCAGGATTACGATGAGGGCCGCCTGGCGTAGGTAGGTGGATTTCCCTGCGAAGTTGGGGCCCGTGACGATGGCGATCCGCCGGTGTGCGTCCATCCACAGGTCGTTGGGCACGAACCGCTCCTCCCGCAACGTACGCTCCACCACGGGGTGTCGGCCTGCCCGGATCTCCAGAACGGGCTCGGGCACCACTTCGGGCCGGGTGTAGCCGTAGAGTTCCGCTATCTCTGCAAGGGTGGTGAGCACATCGAGGGTGGCCATGGCCCGGGCGGTTCGCAGGAGGGTAGGACCATGCCGGGCCACCTCCTCCCGCAGCCCGAAGAAGAGCTCCTGCTCCCGCTCCACCATCCGCTCCCGGGCGTTCAGGATCAGTGCCTCCCGCTCCTTCATCTCTGGGGTCACGTACCGCTCCGCGCCCACCAGGGTCTGCCGCCGCTCGTAATGGGGAGGGACCCGATCCCGGTATGCCCGGCTTACCTCGATGTAGTACCCGAACACCTTGTTGTACCCCACCTTCAAGGATTTGATTCCCGTGCGTTCCCGCTCCCGGACCTCCAGGTTCCGAATCCAATCCTGGGCCTCCTGTACCGCCCGGCGTAGGGCGTCTAGATCCGAGTCGTACCCATCCCGGATGAGTCCTCCATCCCGGAAGGTAACCGGCGGGTCCGGCACCAGGGCCCGCTCGATGCGGTCCGCAAGCTCCGAATGCGGGTCCAGGTCCTCTGCCAGGTCCCGGAGCAGGGTGCTTCGAAATCCCCCTACCAGCTCCCGGAGCGTCGCCACCTCCCGCAGGGTGCGGCCGAGAGCCACTAGGTCGCGGGGGTGTGCGGACCCATGTCCGCACCGGCCCACGAGGCGCTCGAGATCCGCACAGCGCGTCAGGACCTCCCGGATCCGGGGCCGGGCGGACGCGGAGAGGAGCTCCTCTGTGGCGTCCAGCCGTTTCCGGATGCCATCGAGATCCCGGAGCGGGGTGGTGATCCACTGGCGCAGCAGCCGGCCGCCCATGGCGGTCCGGGTCCGATCGAGAGCTCCCAGAAGCGTGGCTTCCCGGTTCCGGCCCCAAAGAGGTTCCAGGAGTTCCAGGCTGCGGATGGCACCCCCATCCAGGAACAGGAATTGTCCAAGGACCTCCACCTGGAGCCGGTGGAGGTGTCTGAGCTCGCTGCGCTGGGTCTCCCGGAGGTACTGCACGAGGGCGCCAGCCGCCCGGGTGGCCACCGGTACCTCCGTACACCCAAACCCCTCCAGCCCCTGGACCCCGAACTGCTCGCACAGCGCGCGGTGCGCGGTCTCCGGGTCGAACCGCCAGGTGGGATAGGGGGTGAGGGCAGGGGAGGGTTCCGGGAAGGTAGGGGGAGATTCCCCCTCCGGATACAGGACCTCCCGGATCCCCCGCCGGGCCACCTCCTCCCGCACCAGGTTCGTATCCGGGAACTCCGCGATCCGAAACTCTCCGGTGAGCAGATCCGCGAAGGCGAGTCCCCACCGCCCCATCCCATGCACCACCGCCCCCACGTATACGTTGGCCCGGGGAGGAAGGAGACCCTCTTCGGTGACCGTGCCGGGCGTGACAACCCGCACCACCTCCCGTCGCACCAAGCCCCGGGCCTTCTTGGGATCCTCCACCTGCTCGCAGATGGCCACCCGGAATCCGGCCTCCACGAGGCGCGCCAGATAGCTTTCCAGGGCGTGGTGCGGGATCCCGCACATGGGAACGCGTCGCCCCTTTGCCACAGGCCGGGAGGTGAGGACAAGGTCCAGCACCCGGCTCGCCACCACCGCGTCCTCCCCGAACAGCTCGTAGAAGTCCCCCAGCCGGAACAGCAGGAGCGTCCCTGGATAGGCCCGGCGGAGGGCCTCATACTGCCGCATCATGGGGGTATCCATACCGATGAGGTGTTCGATCCGGACGCGATTCCCTCCTCCTGCTGTTGGTCTACAATGAAGGCGATGCGGCGGCTGCCCATCTTGGCCATCGTGGGTCCCACGGCGGTGGGGAAAACGGAGGTGGCAGTGCTGGTGGCGGAACGGGTCGGGGGGGAGATCCTGTGCGCGGATTCCCGCACCGTGTACCGGGGGATGGACATCGGGACCGCAAAACCCTCCCCGCAGCTGCGAGCCCGGGTTCCCCACCACCTCCTGGACGTGGCGGATCCCCACGAGGTGTTCACTGTCCAACGGTTCCAGCAGCTGGCCCGGGAGGTCCTGGTCCAGGTCCGGGCCCGGGGCCGGGTGCCGGTGCTGGTGGGGGGAACCGGACTCTACGTACGGGCGATACTGGATGGGCTGCAGATCCCTCCCGTTCCGCCGGATTGGGAACTGCGCCGGCGGCTGGAGGAAGAGGAGTACCGCCACCCCGGGGTGCTCTATGCGCGGCTCCGGGAGGTGGATCCCGAAAGCGCTTCCAGAATCCACCCCGCCAACCTCCGGCGCCTCATCCGGGCCTTGGAGATCTGGCACCACCTGGGCGTGCCGCCAAGCCAGATCCGGAGTCGGGGACCGGAGGAGCCCTCCCTGCGGGTGGGTCTCACCATGGACCGCGGCATGCTCTATACCCGGATCGACCGCCGCATCGAGGAGCAGCTTCAAGCGGGATTCGTAGAGGAGGTCCGTAGGCTGCTGGAAGGAGGCGTGCCTCCCTCGGCTCCCGCACTCCAAGCCCTGGGGTACCGGGAGATCGCGGCGTACCTGCGCGGAGAGGTGAGCCTGGCGGAGGCGATCTCGCGGTGGCGGCGCAACACCCGCCGCTACGCCCGTCGCCAGCTCATCTGGTTTCGGGCGGATCCGCGGATCCAGTGGCTGGATGTAACGGGACTCCCGCCGGAGGCGGTGGCGGGACACCTCGTGCAGTGGGTCCGTGCGGGAGTCGGTGAAGGGGTTGCTTTGCGGGGATCCTGATCGGGCGGAGGCCGAGATGCCACAGTCCCAACGGCTGCAGCGAATTCCCCCCTACCTCTTTGCGGACCTGGACCGCCGGAGGGAGGAGCTGGAGCGAAGCGGCGTGGAGGTGGTGAGCCTTGCCGTAGGAGATCCAGACCTCCCCACTCCCGAGTACATCGTGCGTGCCCTGCAGGAGGCGGTGCAGGATCCCACCACCCATCCGTATCCACCGTATGCGGGCACCCGGGGGTTTCGGCAAGCCGTGGCCGAATGGTACGCGCGGCGGTTCGGGGTACGGCTGGATCCCGATCGGGAGGTGCTGGCCCTCATCGGCTCCAAGGAGGGAATTGCACACCTGCCCTGGGCCGTGGTGAACCCGGGGGATGTGGTGCTGGTGCCGGATCCGGGGTATCCCGTATACGGGGCCGCGGCCCTCCTGGCGGACGGAGAGGTGCATCCCCTCCGGCTGCGGGCGGATCGGAGGTGGCTTCCGGACCTGGAATCAATCCCGGAGGAGGTGGCCCGCCGGGCCCGCCTGCTTTTCCTGAACTACCCCAACAACCCCACGGGCGCCACCGCGGACCTGAGGGTGTTCGAGGAGGTGGTACGGTTTGCCCGGGAGTACGGCATCGTGGTGGCGCACGACAACTCCTACTCCGAGATCGCCTACGACGGCTATCGCCCTCCCTCCTTCCTCCAGGCCTCGGGCGCGCGGGAAGTAGGAGTGGAATTCCACTCCCTCTCGAAGACGTTCTGCATGACGGGATGGCGGCTGGGGTTCGTGTGCGGGAACGCAGAGGTGGTGACTGCCCTCGCGAAACTGAAGACCAACCTCGACAGCGGTGTGTTCGTGGCCATCCAGCGGGCCGGGGAGGCGGCCCTGCGGGGCCCTGAGGAACCCGTACGGGAGCGGGTTCGGATCTACCAGGCCCGGCGAGATCTTGCGGTGGCGGCCCTTCAGGAGGCGGGCTGGCGCCTGGAAAAGCCGCAGGCCACCTTCTATCTCTGGGCGCGGGTACCGGAGGGGTTCCGCTCCATGGACTTCACGGCCCATGTTCTGGAGAGGACGGGGGTGCTCCTCACCCCCGGAGTGGGCTACGGGGAAGGGGGCGAGGGATACGTGCGCCTGTCCCTGACGGTTCCGGATCACCGCCTGCGCGAGGCCTTACGCCGCCTGCAGCGGGTGGACTAGGGTGCGGCTGCCGTTCCTCCTGGGGATTCCCCGTCGGCTCCCCCGCTTCATCCGCCAGGAGCTTGCCTTGCTCCGTACTTTCGTAGTCCGCGAGGATCTCGCCTGCCCTCCGGAGCTGGCGCGGCGGCTCGCCTCCCTTGCGCACCGGATGCAGCGGGAGGTGGGGGTTCTGATTTCGCGGCATGGCACCGTGGTGTACGGGCTGGTGGGGCGCAGCTGGCCGGGCCTGGAGGAACGGCTGCTGGCCCGACGCAGGGGTGCGCTGTGCGGCCTGCGGTTGGTGCTGGCCTACAACCAGGCGCTGTCGGAACCCACGGAATCCGACCTCGCCCTATTGGAGCGCGTCCGGTTGGATCTGCTGGTGACGGTAGGACACCGGAAAGGCACCCCCACGGAGGCATGGGTGAGTTTCTTGGATCACCGGGGGCCCCGGGTGGAGGGGCCGCTTGATCCGGAGGAACTGGAGACCGTACGGAGCACGGAGCGGATCCGGTCTGCGGAGGCCGCCCTTCGCCGCCTTCCGACCAACCGGCAGGTGGAGGGGAGGACGGAGCGGGCCATTCTCGTGGGCGTGCAGGTCCCTGGGGGGGACGGTTGGTCCACGGACGAGACCCTGGAGGAGCTGCGGCGGCTCGCGGAGACCGCGGGCGCGGAGGTGGTGGATGTGGTGGTGCAGACCCGCCGCCGGCCGGATCCCGGAACCCTGATCGGAAGGGGGAAGGTAGGGGAGCTGCGGTCCCTGGTCGAGCTGGAAGCTGCGGATCTCGTGGTCTTCGATCAGGAGCTCAGCCCGGCCCAGCAGCGAACCCTGGAGGAGGAGTTGGGGGTTAAGGTGCTGGATCGGACTGCCCTGGTGCTGGACATCTTCGCCCGCCGGGCCCGCACCCGGGAAGGGGCGTTGCAGGTGGAGCTGGCGCAGCTCTCGTACCTGCTGCCGCGGCTGACAGGTAAGGGGGGGCTGCTCTCCCGTCTGGGCGGTGGGATCGGTACGCGGGGTCCGGGCGAGACGAAGCTGGAGATGGATCGACGGAGAATCCGGGCCCGGATCACGGATCTGCAGCGGGAGATTGCGATCCTCAGTCAGGTTCGCCGCACGCAGCGGCGGGCCCGGCAGCAGGCGGAGACGCCCGTGGTGGCCCTGGTGGGGTACACCAACGCGGGCAAGTCCACGCTCCTCAACGCCCTCACCCAGGCAGGGGTCTTCGTGGAGGACAAGCTCTTCGCTACCCTGGACCCCACCGCCCGTCGGGTGCGGCTCCCCGGGGGTGGGAGCGCGATTCTCGTGGACACCGTGGGGTTCATCCGTAAGCTCCCGCCCCAGCTCATCGCCGCCTTCCGGGCCACCCTGGAGGAGGTGACGGAGGCGGATGTGCTCGTGCACGTCCTCGACATCTCCCATCCCGACTGGCCCGCGCAGCGACAGGTGGTGGAGGGGATCCTGGCGGACCTGGGTGCGGGTGGGAAACCCTCCATCCTCGCCCTCAACAAGGTGGATCGCCTCCCCCCAGAGGAGGTGGAGCGCATCGCGACGCGGACGGGCGGAGTCCCCATCAGTGCCCTCCATGGCACGGGGCTTGCGGAGCTCCTCCAACGGATCCGGGAGGCGATCCCGGACCCCGTCACCCGGGTCGCGTTGGAGGTCCCGTACGCACAGGCCGGGATCCTCCATGCGCTCTACGAGCACGGTCGGGTACTCGCCCGCCGGGATGGACCAGAGGGGATGCGGGTGGAAGTGGAAGCCCCCCTCTTCCTGGTGCGTCGGATTCAGGCCCTGCTGCGGCAGGGGATCAGCGGAGGCGGCGAAGAAGGCCCACCGCCTTCCCCTCGATCACCACTTCCCTGGACTTGATCGGCTCCAGCAGGGGGTTCTCAGGCTGAAGGCGGATGCCGTCCGGTTCCCGATAGAACCGTTTCACCGTAGCCTCCTCCCCGATCCGGGCCACCACGATGTCCCCGTTGTCCGCATGGGACTGCCGGCGCACGATGAGGTAGTCTCCGTCGTAGATCCCTGCTCCGATCATGGAGTCCCCCCGGACCCGGAGAAGGAAGTGCTCCCCCGGGCCCAGGAAATCCTCGGGCAGGAGGAAGGCGTCCTCGATGTTCTGCTCTGCCAAGATGGGAGCTCCCGCGGTGACCCGACCCACCACGGGCAGCACTACAGGGCGCTTGTGGGGAAGCGCCGTATCGTCCCGAATGACCTCAATGGCCCGGGGTTTGCTGGGATCCCGACGGATGAATCCCTTCTTCTCGAGGGCGCTCAGGTGGCTGTGGACGGTGGAGCTGCTGGTGAGGTGCAACGCCCCACCGATGTCCCGCACGGACGGGGGATATCCGTGCCGGCGGGTGTAGTCCACGATGAACTGGAGAATCTCCCGCTGCCTGCGGGTTAGGGGCCTAGGCATGCTCTCCCTCCTCAGCCCGATGTTAGCAAACAGGAATTCGCCTGGCAAACATCTGTTCCCTCCTTCCTTGACCCCTTTTTGGGAGAGCGAATACAATGGGAGAAAAGGAGGTGAGGTGCCACGAACACCGCGATGACCGTTCTTCTGGTCATGGCGGTGGGTGCGGTGGCCTTCCTCGCCGGATATGTCTTCCGGAAGTGGATCGCGGAGTCCAAGATCCGCTCTGCGGAAGAAGAGGCGAAGCGAATCCTCCTGGATGCCCAGCGGGAGGCGGATGCGAAGCGGAAGGAAGCGCTCCTGGAGGCAAAGGATGAAGCCCTCCGGATCAAACGCGAGGCGGAGCGGGAGATCCGGGAGCACCGGGCGGACCTCCAGCGGTTGGAACGGCGTCTGAGCCAGCGGGAGGAGGCGCTGGAGCGGCGTGCGGAGCAGCTGGAGCGTCGGGAGCGCGCGCTTCAACAGCAAGAGCAGGAACTCGCCGCCCGAGCGGAGGAAGTTGCCGCACTCATCGCACAACAGCACCGGAAGCTGGAGGAGATCGCCGGGTTAACCCGGGAGGAGGCTCGGCAGCGTCTGCTGGAACAGGTGGAGGCGGAGGCCCGGGAGGACGCCCTGGCCCGAATCCGGAAGGTGGAGCGGGAGGCCCGGGAGGAGGCGGAACGCCGCACCCGGGAGATCCTGGCCCTGGCCATCCAGCGGACTGCCGCGGACCATACCGCGGAACTTACGGTTTCCGTGGTGCCCCTGCCCACGGAGGAGATGAAGGGACGGATCATCGGGCGGGAGGGCCGAAACATTCGGACCCTGGAGGCTCTCACGGGCGTGGACTTCATCATCGACGACACGCCGGAGGCCGTGACCCTCTCCTCCTTCGATCCCATGCGTCGGGAGGTCGCGAAGATTGCCCTCGAGAAGCTCATGGCGGACGGCCGCATCCATCCCGCCCGGATCGAGGAGATGGTGGAGAAGGCCCAGCAGGAGTTGGATCAACGGATTCAGGAAGCGGGGGAGCAGGCGGCGTTCGAGGCAGGGGTGCACGGACTGCATCCTGATCTGGTGAAGCTCTTAGGCCGGCTCCGGTTCCGGACCTCCTATGGTCAGAACGTCCTGCAGCACTCCGTGGAGGTGGCCTTGCTGGCGGGGGAGTTGGCGGCGCAGCTGGGGGCGGACGTCCACATGGCCCGACGGGCAGGGCTGTTGCATGACATCGGGAAGGCCCTGACCCACGAGGTCCAGGGAAGTCACACCCAGATCGGGGTGGACATCGCCCGACGGTACCACGAGCCGCCTCCGGTGATCAACGCCATCCTGTACCACCATGGGGAGGAGGAGGCGAAATACCTGGAGAGCGTCCTGGTGGCCGCCGCGGATGCCATCTCCGGATCCCGGCCGGGGGCCCGGAAGGAGTCTGTGGAGGCCTACATCAAGCGGCTACAGGCTCTGGAGCAGCTCGCCCAGTCCTTCCCAGGAGTGGAGAAGGCGTACGCCATCCAGGCGGGCCGGGAGATCCGGGTCATCGTCCGCAGCGGGGAGGTGGACGACCTGGCCGCGTACCGCATTGCCCGAGACCTGAGCCGCAGGATCGAACAGGACCTGGAGTACCCAGGCCAGATCAAGGTGACCGTCGTGCGGGAGACCCGGATCGTGGAGTACGCCCGCTAGGCTCCCATGCGTGCCCCACGTGCGGACCGTTCCCTTCCTGACAGCGCCAGCTTCCTGGCTACCCTCCTGGTGCGCTTCGGGGAGTTCTCCTCCGCGACCCTGGATCCCGCGAAGGGAACCCTCCGGCTTGTCCTCTTCCTGCCGCAGGCCCTCTCCCCTGCGGTCTACCGGGCCTTCCGACGGCGGGTGCTGGACGCCCTTGCGGTCCTCCACGAGCTGGAGCGCCGCCCCGCTCCCAGGGTGCGGATTCGGCAGATGAGGACCCGACACTTCACCCGTATCGAGGTGGTGCGGGAGCTGGCGGATCTCATGTGCGAGGAACTCGGCGTGGTGGCACACCTCGCACGTGAGATGCTCCCCTTGGGGAGCCCTCAGGAGACCTGGCCGAAGGAGGAGCGGGCGCGGCAGGAGGAGCGGCTGCGGGAGGAACTGGAGCACCTCCGGGAGAGAGGGAGCCTGCGCCCTCTGGTGGGGCTGCGGGAGGAGGACCGCATCTTCATCTACGCGGTAGAAGGCGGTCGACAGAGCACCTGGGACTAGGCCCGTGCGGATCCTGTTCATCGGGGACATCTGCGGCAAGCCGGGGCGTCGGGTGGTGGCTCGCCGGGTGCCCGTCCTCCGTCGGGAGCTGGGTTTGGACTTCGTGGTGGCCAACGCGGAGAACAGCGCCGCAGGAGCGGGCATTACCCCCGGCACCGTCCAGGAGCTGTTGGGCTGCGGAATCGACGTGCTCACGGGAGGAAACCACACCTGGCACCGGAAGGAAGCGTACGAAGTCCTGGACCGGGAGCCCTGTGTCCTGCGTCCCGCGAACTTCCCATCGGGCGTGCCGGGACGCGGCAGTACCGTGGTCCAACGGGGAACCCTTCGCCTCGCGGTGCTGAACCTCCAGGGACGGGTGTTCATGGATCCGCTAGAGGATCCCTTCCGCTTGGGCAGGGCGGAGGCAGCGCGCCTGCGGGAGATCACCCCTCATGTCCTCGTGGACTTTCACGCGGAAGCCACCAGCGAGAAGATGGCCCTGGCTTGGTACCTGGATGGCTGGGTCACCGCGGTGGTGGGCACCCATACCCACGTGCAGACAGCGGACGAGCGCATCCTGCCGGGGGGCACCGCCACCATCACGGACGTGGGCATGACCGGTCCCTTCCACGGGATCATCGGTATGGACCGGGAGGCCATCCTTCAGCGGTTTCTCACCCACCTGCCCGTACGGTTCGAAGTGGCCCAAGGCCCCGTGCAGTTCAACGCGGTGGTGGTGGAGGCCGACGAAGCCGGACGGGCCACCGCCATCCGCCGCATCTTCGAGATACACGATGCGGATTGACCTGCACACCCACACCACCGCCTCCGACGGACTGCTAAGCCCCCGGGATCTGGTGTACGCGGCCTACAGGGTGGGCGTGGGGGTCTTGGGCGTGACGGACCACGACACCGTGGACGGGATCCCCGAAGCCCTGGAGGCGGCCCGGGGGCTGGGCATCACGGTGATCCCCGGGGTCGAGCTGAGCGTGGAGGAGGGGGAGGAGGAGCTGCACCTGCTGGGATACTTCGTGGACTTCCAGGCCGATTGGTTCCGCGAGCTCCTCGCGGAGCTGCGGGCGAGGCGGGTGGACCGGATCCGGGAGATGATCCGACGCCTGAACGAACTCGGGATACCCCTCTCCCTCGGAGAGGTGGCCCGGCTGGGGCAGGGTGCCGTTGGGCGCGCACATGTAGCCAGAGCCCTGGTTGCGGGGGGGTTCGTGCGCACGCATGCGGAGGCCTTCGAACGATACATCGGCCGGGGGAAACCCGCGTGGGTTCCCCGGAGCACCCTCTCCCTGGAGAGGGCCATCGGGGCCATTCGGGAGGCGGGGGGGATCGCGGTGCTGGCGCATCCCGGTCGGTCCAGCGCCCTCGCGCGCGTGGCGGCCCTCCAGGCCGCAGGCCTGGAGGGGATCGAGGTGTACTACCCCGAGCACACGCCCCATCAGGTGGCGCGGCTTTTGGCCCTCGCCCGGGAGCTGGGTCTCCTCGTGACGGGTGGAAGCGACTACCATGGCGATGGGGTCAGCACGGGGGCGGCGCTGGGCGGACAGTACGTGCCGCCCGAGGTGGTGCGGGCCCTCTGGGAACGGAGGAGGGTGCGGAATGCGGTGTCCGAAATGCGGAGCTGAGAACCGGCCGGGCAAGATCGTTTGCGCCCGGTGCGGGATGCGGTTACGTCCAAGCCCTGCTGCGCCTGCGCCCGTGACCCGGGAGACCCCGGAGATCCTGATCCACCGCGTGCGCTACGATCTCCTGCGGTTTGCGGTCTGCGTGGGGGTGGCCGTGGTCGTGGGGGCCGTGTTGGGGTTCGTGCTCCCGTGAGGGAGGACCGTTCGAGGGAATTGCAGCAACATCTGCGGCGACTCCCCTCCGTGGATCGGGTGCTGTCGGCCCTGCGGCTGCAGAACGGGGTGGAGGGGATGGCACACGCCATCCTGGTGCGGCTGATCCGGGAGGTTCTGGAGGAGGTCCGGGCAGAACTCCGGCATGGCCATCGGGAAGGTATCGACCTCGCGGAGCTCACGGAGGCGGTGGAAGGCCGCATCCGCACCATGGCCCGTCCCTCCCTACGCCGGGTCCTCAACGCCACGGGGGCCCTCCTCCACACGAACCTGGGCCGGGCTCCCCTCGCCCCGGAGGCCCTGAAAGCGGTCCTGGAGGCCGCGGGGGCCTGTAACCTGGAGCTGGACCTACGGTCGGGCGGCCGAGGCTCCCGACAGGACCACGTGACCTCGCTGCTCCGGCACCTCACGGGGGCGGAAGGGGCGCTGGTGATGAACAACAACGCCGCCGCGGTTCTCCTTGTCCTCAGCGCCCTGGCGAGTGGTCGGGAGGTGGTGGTGGCCCGAAGCGAGCAGGTGGAGATCGGGGGCTCCTTCCGGATGCCGGATGTCATGCGGGCGGCGGGGGTCCGGCTCGTGGAGGTGGGGACCACCAACCGGGTGTACCTGCGGGATTACGAAGCCGCCATCACCCCGGATACCGCCCTGCTGCTGAAGGTGCATCGCAGCAATTTCCAGATCCTCGGGTTCGCGGCGGAGGTCTCCCTTCGGGAGCTGGTGCACCTGGGACGGAGGGTGGGGATTCCCGTGGTCTACGACCTGGGGAGCGGGGCGATGGTGGATCTCCGAAGCCGCGGCCTGCCCTACGAACCCACGGTGCCGGAAGCCGTGGCGAGCGGCTGTGACCTGGTGCTCTTCAGCGGCGATAAGCTCCTCGGAGGACCTCAGTCCGGCATCGTGGTCGGTCGAATGTCCCTTCTCGAGCGGCTTCGGACGCACCCCCTGTATCGGGTGGTACGCGTGGACAAGCTGGACCTGGCGGCCCTGGAGGCCACGCTCCGGCTGTACCTGAATCCCGAGCGGGCCTGGCAACGGATCCCTGTGCTGCGGATGTTGGCGGCTCCCGTGGAGAGCCTGCGCGAACGGGCCGAGCGTCTGGCCCAGCGGCTGCGGGAGGCAGGGCTTCCCGCGGAGGTGGTGTCCTCCGAGGCAGAAGCCGGTGGGGGATCACTTCCCGGTGCGGTCCTTCCCTCCTACGCGGTTCGCCTGCGGCACCCCTCCCTTCCGGCCCACGTCGTGAGCGCCCGGCTCCGGGCCGCAGATCCCCCGATCCTTGCGCGGGTCCAGGAGGAAGCGGTACTCCTGGACCTGCGCTCGGTACTTCCGGAGGACGATCCGGACCTGGAGGCAAGCCTTGTTGCCGCCCTCCTCGAGCGGGAGTGAACCGATACGGGCCGCGGTGGTGGGGACCGCGGGGCACGTGGACCACGGCAAGAGCACCCTTGTGTACGCCCTCACCGGGATAGATCCCGACCGCCTGGAGGAGGAGAAGCGTCGGGGCATGACCATTGACCTGGGGTTCGCCCACATGGATCTGCCGAGCGGGGTCCGGGTGGGCTTCGTGGACGTCCCCGGCCACGAGCGCCTGATCCGCAACATGCTGGCGGGAGCCGCGGGGTTCGACGCGGTGATGCTGGTGGTGGCGAGCGACGAGGGAGTCATGCCCCAGACCCGGGAGCATGTGGACATCCTGCGCTTCCTGCGGATCCCCCGGGGGGTAGTGGCCCTCACCAAGCGGGATCTCGTGGATGAGGAGTGGCTGGAGCTGGTCCAAGAGGACGTCCGAAGTTTCCTCGCGGAGACGTTTCTGGAGAACGCGCCCATCGTCCCGGTCTCCGCGAAGACCGGGGAGGGGCTTGCGGAGCTGGTGGCCGCCCTGGATCGGGTGGTGGCGAGTGGTTCCCCACGTCCGGCGGAGGGACCCGTGCGACTGCCCGTGGACCGCTCCTTCCAGGTGGCGGGCTGGGGTACTGTGGTAACGGGAACCCTGTGGAGCGGCCGCATCCGTCCGGACGATACCCTGCAGATCCTCCCTTCGGGGCGGACGGTGCGGGTGCGGGGCATTCAATCCCACGGGAGACCGGTACCCGAGGTGCGGGCGGGGCAGCGGGTGGCCCTCAACCTTCTGGGGATTTCCCGGGAGGAGGTGGGGCGGGGAGACGTGTTGGTGACTCCGGGGGCGTTTGAGGCGGCTACCTCCCTGGACGTACGCCTTCAGCTGCTCCCGGGAACTCCCGCGCTGCGGCACGGAGACCGGGTCCGGTTGTACCTGGGAACCGCGGAGGCCATCGGTCGGGCATTCCTTCTGGAGGGAGCGACTCTGTCCCCCGGGGCAGCCGGCTTCGCCCACATCCGGCTGGAGCAGCCCATTACGGCTGCCTTCGGTGATCCCTTCGTGATCCGCCGCCCCTCACCCATGCTGACCTGGGGCGGAGGGGAGGTGCTCCAGGTAAACCCACCCCGTTCCCGGAGGCAGGACCCCACGGTCCTCGTGCACCTCCGGATCCTGGAGTCTCAGGATCCGGAGGGAGTGCTCCTGCTGGCCGTGGAGTCCTCCGGGACCGATGGGAGCACATTGCCGGACCTCGTCCGCCGCACGGGGATGGCGGCGGAGCGGCTCCACACCCTGCTCCTGCAGGCCCAGGCGAAGGGACTGGTGTGGAGCGTCCGGGATCGGTGGATCCACGGGGCCGTGCTGCACCGGATCGAGGAGGAGATCCTGCAGGCACTCTCCGCGTACCACCGGACACGGCCCTGGCGGCGGGGTCTGCCGCAGGGGGAGTGGCTCACCCTAATCCGCCGTCTTGGGGGTGCGGCTTGGGAGCTGGCGGCGGAGCGGGTGGCCCACCGGGTGGTGACGGACGGAGGATTCGTGCGGCTGCCCGACCACCACCCCGTGCTTACCCCGGACCAGGCCCGGGCGGTGGATGAGCTCCGCTCGTGGCTGGAGCGGAGCGGACTGGAAGGACCGAGCCGGACGGAGGTGGAGCAGGCCCTGGGCGCGCGAGCGGAGGTGGCCCTCCAGTTCCTCCTGGATGCGGGCGAGGCGTTGGAGCTGCGGGGATTGCTGTACCATAGGAAGTCGTTGGAGCGCGCCATCGCCGTGATCTCTGAGGCGCTGCACGTTCAGGCCTCACTCACCGTGGCCGCGGTTCGGGATCTACTGGGCACCTCCCGGAAGTACGTGCTGCCTCTGTTGGAGTACCTGGACACCGTGGGCGTGACCCGGCGACAGGGCGACCTGCGCGTGCCGGGACCGAAGCTGGTGCGGGGAGCCTGTTAGCGGAGGGCGAAGGGCCCTGGTGGGTCTCCCGGTCTTCAAAACCGGTGCCGCCCCGCCCGGGCGGGGTGGGTTCGATTCCCACCGCCCTCCGCCAGAAGGCATTCCCCCCTGCGGCATCGTATAGTAGGCTACCGGGGAGGAGTCCCCAAAAGGAGGTCGGCGCATCCGGTCATGCCGCGCGTGGAGGTAGAGGCGCTCATCCGGGCTCCCGTGGAGGCCGTGTATGCCCTCGCGAAGGATGTGGAACGGTTTCCTGAGTTCATGCCAGACCTGGAGAGCGTGCGCTTGGTGACGCGGGATGGCTCCCGCACCGTTACGGAGTGGGTGGGGCGGGTCCAAGGGCGACGGATCCGGTGGGTGGAGGAGGATACGTGGGACGATACCGCGTACACGTGCACCTTCCGCCAGCGGGAGGGGGATTTCGACCGGTACGAAGGGGTGTGGAACTTTGAACCCGTGCAGGCTGGGTGCCGAACCCGCCTCGTGGTGGACTTCGACCTGAACGTCCCCTTTCTCGGACCGCTGCTTGCAAACCTCGTACTCCTGCTCATGCGTAAGAACGTGGAGAGAATGCTGGATGCCCTCCGACGACGGGCAGAGGAGGGCCCTTCCTCGGACCCGGCGTCGGAGGAGGACCGGAGCTGGAGGTGATTCCATGCTGCCCCTGATTCCCCTCCTGGAAATGCGGATACGCGGCTTCCTGCGTCGTTTCCTGCGGGACGAATCGGGCCAGGCGGAGCTCTTCGTGGTCCTGCTCCTGGCCTTCCTCATCTGGGTCCTGGCCACGAACCGACGGGTGGTCATCCAGTAATCTCCGGCCCGTCTCCCGGTGCCATCGGTTGCCCAGAGGCGACGATTCCAGAACATTCCGTTACCATGTGCGGTAGGATGATCCCCATCGCGCGGCCGGTGATTACGGAGGTGGACCAGGCTAGGGTCCTGGAGGTGCTCGCCTCCGGACAGCTCTCCCATGGGGCATGGGTGGAGCGGTTTGAGGCAGCCTTCTCCGCTTATGTCGGGGCACGCTTCGGGATCGCCACCTCCTCAGGGACCACGGCCCTGCAGGCGGTGCTGGAGGCCGCGGGCATCGGGCCGGAAGACCGGGTGATCGTGCCTCCCTTCACCTTCGTGGCCACCAGCAACGCGGTGGTGCACCGGGGCGCGGTCCCCGTATTCGTGGACATCGAGCCGGATACCTTCAACCTAGACCCCAACCGGGTGGAGGAAGCTCTCCGCCGGCACCGGGACGTGCGCGCCATCCTGGTGGTGCACCTGTACGGGCTTCCGGCCCGCATGGATGCCCTGTGCGACCTCGCACGGCGATACGGGCTTCTGCTCATCGAGGACGCGGCTCAGGCGCATGGGGCCGCCTTCCGGGGGCGGCGAGTAGGGGCCTTCGGGGACGCGGCCATCTTCAGCTTCTACCCTACGAAGAACATCACCACGGGGGAGGGCGGGATGATTGTCACCTCAGACGAGGCCCTGGCCCGTCGGGCACGCCTGTTGGTGCACGCGGGGGCCCAGGACCGGAGCTACGAGTACGAGGTGGTGGGATACAACTTCCGGATGACGAATCTGGCCGCGGCCCTGGGCCTATCCCAGCTCGAACGCCTGGACGCCCTCAACGAGATCCGCCGGCGGAACGCCTCGTACCTCACCGCACGGCTGCAGAACCTTCCAGGCATCCAGCCGCCTGTGGAGCCCGCGGACGTGTACCACGTGTACAACCAGTATACCATCCGCACCTCGGAGCGCGATGCCCTCCGGGAGTTCCTCGCAAGGCAAGGGATTCAGACCCGGGTCTACTACCCGAAGCCCGTGCCGGCCACGCAGGCATACCGCCGCGTCCCCTACGAGGGGGGGCCCTGGCCAGAGACGGAGCGGGCATGTCGGGAGGTTCTGTCCCTCCCGGTCCATCCCGCCCTGGGCCCGGAGGACCTCCACGAGATCGTTGAGGCGATCCGGGCCTTCGTCGATTCCCGGGCTGTGGTGCAGAAGTGAGGGGCAACCCGGAGTTCGCGGGTGGGGAACGGGTGCGGGTGGCCGTGGTGGGGCTGGGTCGGTGGGGCCGGCACCATGTCCGGATCTATCACGAGCTCCCGGAGGCGGATCTGCGGGCCGTGGTCTCTCCGAATCCCGCGGAGGTGGAGGAATTCTCCACCCGTTACCGCATCGCGGGCTACCTGGATCACCGGGAGCTCATCGGGAAAGTGGATGCGGCAAGCGTGGTGACCCCAACCAGCCACCACTACGAGATTGCCCGGGACTTGGTGGAGGCGGGGATCCACGTTTTGGTGGAAAAGCCCATCACGCGCCGCGTGGAGGAGGCGGAGGAGCTCATCGCGCGGGCCCACCGCCGGGGAGCCATGCTGCTGGTGGGCCATGTGGAGCGGTTCAAGCCCGCGGTGGAGATCCTGCTCCATCGGGCGCGGGATCCCCTTTTCATCCGAGCCCGCCGGGTGCGGCCCTTCCAGGCGGGCCGCGCCACGGACGTGGGGGTGGTGGTGGACCTCATGATCCACGACCTCGACCTGGTCCTTGCCCTCACCGGCTCGCCCGTGCGGTCCGTCTCCGGAGTCGGCGCCCGACTCCGGGGAGAAGCTGAAGATCTCGCTGCGGTACAACTGGTTTTTGAGGAGGGCTGTGCGGCAAGCCTCCTGGCAAGCCGTGTGGATTCCACAAAGGCCGCGGAGCTGGAGGTGGTCACCCCGGAGGAGCGATGGCATCTGGATTTCCTCCGGGAGTCCTTGACGGTATGGAAGGGGAACCGGCGAGAGGAACTCCTCCTTCTGCAGGAGGAGCCCCTCCGAGCGGAGCTCCGGCATTTCCTCGCCTGCGTCCGAGGAGAGCAAACCCCCCGGGTTCCCGGGGAGGCGGGGCTCGCTGCTCTCGCCCTCGCCCACCGCGTGCTACAGGCGATGCACGTGGTCACCCCCCGCGTCCGAACCCGCTAGGCCACCGCCACGCAGGCCAGGACCTTCACCACCCCATGGATCCGGCCCACCCTCTCAGTGATCTGCGGGATCTCCCGGGTGTGTTCCGTGTGGACGATGGCCACCACGTCGTATTCCCCCAGAGTGGCGTGGGCTTCCGAGATCCCCGGAATGGTACGGACCTCGCGGGCGACCTGGGCCGGCGTATTGCCGTCCAGAGAGATCAGGAGGAACGCAATGTGCATGGCCTCCTTCCCGCCTCCTGCGAATCCCTGCTGCCAGGATCGTAGTCCCCGTGGAACGGGTCTGCCAAGGAGGCCCGGGTTCCCGCTCGGGAAGGCTACGGGCCCAGGGCGGCCACCCGGAGGGGTCGGTCCCGTCGTTCCTTATGTGGTCCGAGCCAGTTCCCAGATCACCGCGGCCAAGATCTCAGCTCCCCGGCGGACGTCCTCCAGGGAGAGTCCTCCATATCCCAGAAGGATGCCGGAGCGGGTGGGGGGACCCAGGTAGTACGGGGCCAGGGTTCGGACGTGTACCCCCCGTTGCGCGGCGCTGCGGGCCACCTCCTCCGCCACGAGCCCGCCGCAAAGCTCGAGGAATGCGTGGAGGCCTGCCTCCAAACCCCGGAGACGAGCCAGGGGCTCCACTAGGCGGAGGGCAGTCTGCAGGGCCGCTCGCAGCGCCGCGTAGTGGCGCCGCATCCGCCGGATGTGCCGATCGAAATCGCCGCTTGCAAGGAAAGCCGCCAGAGCTCTTTGAACCGGCCAGGGGGTGTGGGACTCGGAGGGGTCGCGCACGCGCAGCAGGCGATCCCGTAGTTCCGGGGGCGCCACCAGGTATCCCACCCGCAGACCGGGCAGGAGGATCTTGGAGAAGGTCCCCATGTACAGGACGCGCCCCGAGACGTCAAGGCCTGCAAGCGCGGGAAGGGGAGGGCCGTGGAACCGGAGCTCGCTGTCGTAGTCGTCCTCCACCACGAATGCGCCGGTCTTCTGGGCCCACTCCAGCAGACCGATCCGTCGGGCAAGAGGGAGACGGCCCCCCAAGGGGAACTGGTGCGAAGGGGTGACGTACACCAAGGCCGCGCGGGGAGGGAGCAGGTCTACACGGATCCCATCTTCGTCCACAGGCACAGGTTCTACCGGAAGTCCCCGGCTCAGGAAGACCCGACGCGCCGCGGGATATCCAGGCTCCTCGTAGGCCACCCGATCCCCGGGGCGCAGGAAGGCCCGGGCGATGAGATCCACCGCCTCCACCGCCCCGGAGGTGATGAGAACGTCCTCCGCGGTGCACACCACGCCCCGGGCCCGGCCCAGGTAGGCGGCGATGGCCTCCCGCAGCTCCGGATCTCCCGCGGGGTCCCCATATCCGGCCGGAGGCTGCTCCCGGGCCACGGCCCGCCACATCCGACGCCAGGCGGCCGGGTGCAACCGCTCCACCGAGGGTCTGCCTGGCGCGAAGTCCACCACGGATCCGGGGAAGGGATCCTTCCGCGGTGGGATTTGGGGGCTTTCCTTTCGCCGGGCGACCCAGGGGAACCCGGGAAGAGTCCGGGTCACATAGGTTCCGGACCCCCTCCGCGCCTCCAGATATCCCTCCGCCACCAGCTCCTCGTATGCGGAGGTCACCACCACCCGCGAAACTCCCAGGGAGGCCGCCAGCACCCGGCTCGGAGGGAGGCGCTCTCCTGGCCTTAGCCTCCCCTCCAGGATGGCCCCTCGAACCTCCTCCGCCAGCTGGCGGTATAGGGGCAGACGGGCTCTCGGATCAAGCCGCAGCGCGAGTTCCATGGATTGGCTCTATTTATCTTGCTTGAAATTGGTTCTTTTCTCAAGCCAAATTGGGGCGTAAAAACCAAACCGAGTCCCGTTAACGGAGGCCCTCATGCGCACGCGGCACCTCACGCTGGGAGGTCTGAGCGTGGCCCTGGTAGCCGTGGCGACCCTGGTGATCCGTATTCCGGTGCCCGCCACGCAGGGCTACATCAACCTCGGGGAGACCATGGTCTATCTCACCGCGCTGCTCCTCGGTCCCGTTTCCGGAGCGGTGGCCGGAGGGGTGGGCTCTGCTCTCGCGGACCTCCTGGCGGGATACACCGCCTTTGCGCCCTTCACCCTCGTGATCAAGGGGATAGAAGGCGGGCTATGCGGGTGGCTGGCCTGGCGGGTGTTCCGGTGGGGAGAAGGGAAGGGCGGGAGGTGGTTGGTGGGGGGAGTGGTGGCCTCCGGGGTGGCCGGAGTCTGGATGGTTCTAGGCTATTACGTGACCGAGGCATACCTCATGGGACTGGGCCCGGGGGCCGCGGCCGCGGAGGTGCCCGGAAACCTCTTTCAGGTCGGCAGTGGCATCGTGGTAGGGATACCGGCCGCGGCCCTGCTGCGGCGGTCCGTTCTGCGTCCCGCCTGATGCGGCCCGGCAAGGTGCCACCGGAGCTCCTGCAACGCCTAGTCTATCCGTATCTGGGCCGGCGGCCCGACGTGCTCGTGCACGCCGGATGGGGGCAGGACTGCGCGGTGCTGGATTTCGGGGAGTGGGTGTGCGTCGTGACCACGGACCCCATTACGGGAGCCACCCGGCACCTGGGGCAGCTCGCGGTACACGTGGCCTGCAACGACCTCGCGGCCACGGGAGCCGAACCCGTGGGCCTGCTCTTAGACGTGCTTCTCCGGGAGGGGAGTACGGAGGAAGACCTCCGGCGGCTCATGGAGGAGGCGGGCAGGACCGCGGCGGCGATCGGGGTGGAAATCGTGGGCGGACACACGGAGGTCACTCCGGGAATCGATCGGACCCTAGTGGTCATGACGGCCATTGGGAAAGCCCCCAGAAACAGCTACGTGACCACCTCCGGAGCCCGCCCCGGAGACGCCTTGCTGATCACCAAGGCGGCGGGCCTGGAGGGGACCGCCATCCTCGCTACAGACTTCGCCGCCTACTTCATTGAGCACCTGGGGCAGGAACTCGTGCGCCGGGCCCAGGCCTTCCTCGGGGAGATCAGCGTGCTCCCGGAGGGGAGGGTGGCGGTGCACGCGGGCGCCGTGGCCATGCACGACGCCACGGAGGGGGGGATTGTGGGCGCGGCCCTGGAGATGGCCCACGCCTCCGGGGTCGGATTGGAGCTGTGGGTGGACCGAATCCCCGTGCGGGAGGAGACCCGGAGGATCTGCGACCTCGTGGGGATCGATCCCCTGGGACTCATCAGCAGCGGTAGCCTGCTCATCGCTACGCGGGATCCGGACCGGACCCTGGAGGCGCTGGCACAGGCCGGGATCCCTGCGGCGGCGGTGGGCCGGTTCCTGACCTCTGGCCTCACGCAGGTTCGGGATGGGAAGCGGGAGGAACTGGTGCCGTTTGCCCGGGACGAGCTGTGGCGGGCCTTGGAGATCCTGGAGGAGGTGAAGGCATGAGGGAAGAGGGGACGGAGCGCGTCAAGCGCGGGTTTGCGGCCATGCTGAAGGGTGGGGTGATCATGGACGTGACCACCCCGGAGGAGGCCCGCATCGCGGAGGAGGCCGGGGCCGTGGCGGTGATGGCCCTGGAGCGGGTGCCCGCGGATATCCGGGCTCAGGGCGGGGTGGCCCGGATGGCGGATCCCGCCCGTATCAAGGCCATCATGGAGGCGGTCAGCATCCCCGTGATGGCGAAGGTACGCATCGGCCACTTCGTGGAAGCCCAGGTGCTGGAGGCCATCGGGGTGGACATGATCGACGAGAGTGAGGTCTTGACCCCCGCGGACGAGCGGTACCACATCGACAAGCGGCGCTTCCGCACGCCCTTCGTATGCGGGGCACGGGATCTCGGAGAGGCCCTGCGCCGGATCGCGGAGGGCGCCGCGATGATCCGGACCAAGGGGGAGGCGGGGACCGGGAACGTGGTGGAGGCGGTGCGCCACGTGCGGCAGATCCTGGATGAAATCCGCCGCCTCCAGGCCCTTCCGGAGGAGGAGCTGGTGACGGTGGCCCGGGAGCTGGGAGCGCCGCTCGAGCTCGTACGGGAGGTGCGGCGGCTGGGACGGCTCCCGGTGGTGAACTTCGCCGCGGGCGGGATCGCCACGCCCGCGGACGCGGCCCTGATGATGCAGCTCGGGTGCGATGGGGTGTTCGTGGGAAGTGGGATCTTCAAGTCGAGCGATCCCGTCCGTCGGGCCCAGGCCATCGTAGACGCGGTGGCCCATTTCCGCGATCCCCATGTGATCGCCCGGGCTAGCGAGAACCTGGGGGAACCCATGCGGGGCGTGGACGTACGGGTACTCCCAGAGCGGGAACTGCTCCAGGTGCGGGGGGCGTAGGATGGTCCGCATCGGAATCCTGGCCCTGCAGGGAGACGTGGCGGAGCACGCGGAGATGTTGCGGAGGCTAGGGGCCGAAACGGTGGAGGTACGGACCCCTGCGGAGCTGGTGGAGGTAGATGGGCTGGTTCTCCCCGGAGGCGAAAGCCCGGCCCAAAGCCGCCTTGCGGAGCGAGCGGGGTTGGTGGAGGCCATCCGGGAAAGGGCTCTGGCAGGCATGCCCATTCTCGGTACGTGCGCGGGCCTTATCCTGCTCGCGCGGGAGATCACGGGCGACCCGGTGGAGAGCCTGGGACTGGTGGACATCACCGTAGCCCGCAACGCCTACGGAAGGCAGCGGGAAAGCTTTGAGACGGAGGTGTGGGTGGAGTTCCTGAGCCCTCCGCCCCTTCGGGTGGCCTTCATCCGGGCTCCCCGCATTACCCGAGTGGGTCCGGGGGTGGAAGTGCTGGCCACCTTCGAGGAACATCCCGTACTCGTGCGGCAGGGTCCGTGGTTGGGTGCCAGCTTCCACCCGGAGGTCACGGAGGAGGCGCGGCTCCATCGGTTCTTCCTCTCTCAGTTGGGGCGGTAGGGAGGTTCTTTAAAAAAAATATAAAGAAACCGTTGCTTCAAGCACTAATCGAACCCCCTTGCATACCGTGCCATAATCGACATTGAGAAAAACCGAATGACCGCCCTGGGGGAGCTCGGAAGAGCCGGGCTGAGAGTGCAGCCGGTCCGGACGGAAGTGGTCCAGGCCAATGCTGCAGACCCCGCTTGACCCGATCCAGGTAATGCTGGCGTGGGGAATGGGCAGTTTCCCAAACCGCCAGGTCCTCGGTCGGGCCTGGCGGTTTTGGTTGGACACATGAGTCTAGCGGAACGGCTGTGGCGGGAAAACCAAGACCTGGCGCAGGAGTGCCTCCGCCATCCCTTCGTTCAGGGGATCGCCTCCGGGAAGCTGGAGCGGTCCAAGTTCGCTTTCTACGTGGGGCAGGATGCGTACTTCCTGGAGGCCTTCGCCCGGGCCTATGCCCTGGCCATGGCGAAGTCCCCGGATCGGGAGGGGTTTGGGGCGTGGAAGGAGCTGCTCGATGGTGTGCTCCGGGAGCTGGAGCTGCACGCGGAGTACGCCCGCACCTGGGGCATTGATCTCACACCGCAGCCTGCACCCGCAACCAGCGCCTATACGGATTTCCTTCTGCGGGTGGCAGCCCTGGAACCCGTAGGCCCCATCGCGGCGGCGATGACGCCCTGTATGCGCCTATATGCCTACCTGGGCCGCTCCCTGGAACCCATCACGCATCCGGGGAGCCCCTACCTGGAGTGGGTGCGCACCTACGCGAGTCCGGAGTTCGAAGCCCTGGCCAAACGGCTGGAGGAACTCCTGGATCGCTACGCCGGAGAGCCCTCGCGGCTTTCCGATCTCTACCGCCGCGCCATGCAGCTAGAGCACGCGTTCTTCGAGGCCGCCTGGAGGTCGGGATGACTCCCCAGGCCTTGAAGGAAGCGTGGGCGGATCGGTGGCTCATGGCCACCCGGCATCCGTTCCTCGCGGCCGTGCGGGACGGGACCCTGCCGCAGCAGACGTTCGCCACATGGTTCGTGCAGGACTACCACTTCGTGCGGGGGCTGCTACCGTTCCAGGCGCGCCTGCTCGCCCTGGCCCCACGACGGGACCAGGCGGTGCTGGCCCGGGGGATTTTGGCGCTCGTGGAGGAGCTCGGGTGGTTCGAGGATCAGGCCACTCGACGCGGGCTGAACCTGCAGGCAGCCGTGCACCCCGCCTGCCGCAACTACGTGAACTTCCTGTGGGCCCTTTCCAGTGGACCGTACGTGGCGCAGCTCGTGTCCCTGTGGGCCCTGGAGCGCATCTACTTCGAGGCCTGGAGTGAAGCGCGGCCCGGAGCGGAGCCGTACCGGGAGTTCGTGGAGCGCTGGACCAACCCCGGCTTCGGGCGCTACGTGCAGGAACTGGAGGCGGCGGCGGAGCGGGCGCTGAGGGAAGCAACCGAGAAAGAGCGGGAGGCGGCGCGGGAAGCGTTCCAGGAAACCGTCGAGCACGAGATCCGGTTCTGGGAGATGAGCTGGGAGGTGAAGACGTGACCGCCGCGGTGTCCGAACGCGAGGTGGTGACGGAGTGGGGGATCGAGCCCCTCCCGGAGGCGCGGCGGCCTCTGGGAGGCTGGGACATCTTCGTGCTGTGGCTCAACCTCGGCATCAGCCTGCTGCTCTTGGTGGCCGGAGCCCTGTTGGTTCCTGGGCTGGGGCTGCGGGATGCGCTCCTGGCCACCGCGGTAGGCGTCGTCCTGGGGAACCTTCTGTTGGGGCTGGGGGCGTGGATGGGGATGCGGGTGGGGGTTCCCAGCATGGTCCTGCTGCGGGCGCCGCTTGGGATCACGGGCTCCGCGGCGCCCACGATCCTCAACATCTTGCAGAACATCGGGTGGGGTGCGTTCGAGCTCCTCATCATCACCCAGAGCGCGGACGCCATCACGCGCCGGATCCTGGGGGCCTCCAGTTCCGTGGCCTGGGTGGCGGCCTTCGGGCTGTTGACCACCCTGATGGCCGTGGGCGGGCCCATCGTGGTGGTGCGGCGGTGGCTGCGTAAGTACGCCATCTGGTTCGTCGTAGCCTCCACCCTGTACCTCACCTGGTACGCCCTCTTCCGGTTCGACGTCGCGGGTCTGTGGAACCAGCCGGGCACGGGGCGGTTGCCCTTCTGGCTGGGGGTGGACTTGGTGGTGGCCATGCCCGTCTCCTGGATCCCCCTGGTGGCGGACTACACCCGGTTCGGGAGCGATCCCCGTGCGGCCTTCTGGGGCACGGCCCTGGGGTACGGACTTGCGAATTTCTGGTTCTACGCCCTCGGGGCGCTGTTCATGCTGGCCCTGCGGGCTGAGGACCTCATCGCCGCGGTCCTGGCCATTCCCGCGGGAGCCGTGGCCCTCGGGATTCTGCTCGTGGACGAGACGGACGAGGCCTTCGCCAACATCTACTCCACCTCCGTCTCCCTCCAGAACCTCTGGCCCCACGCAGACCGGCGACGGCTCGCGGTGGGGGTAGGGGGCATTTGCTCCATCCTTGCGGCCACCATCCCCCTCGCCCAGTACGAGGCCTTCCTGTTCCTCATCGGGGCCTTCTTCGTGCCCTTGTTCGGGGTTCTGGTGGCGGATTACTTCGTGGTGCGTCGGGGCCACCTGAACCCCGATGACCTCTATGGGCCACAGGCGGCGGGGGTCCGATGGGGGGCTTTTGTGCCGTGGCTAGCGGGCTTTCTCCTGTACCAGTGGATCGTACCCACGGAAGCTCCGGGGTGGAAGGATCTGTTGACCGCGCTGTTTCGGGCCCTGGGTCTTCCCTTCCCCCTGAGCGCCTCGCTGCCATGGCTGGGAGCCTCCCTCCCCAGCTTCCTGGCCGCCTTCCTCCTCCACGCGCTCCTCGGGGGTCTGGTGCGGAGGCAGGGCCGTGCCACTTGACCTGCGGCTGTACGTGATCACAGACGCCACCTTCCGGGGGCGCACCCACGAAGAGGTGGCATCCGCGGCCCTGCGGGGAGGGGCTACCGTGCTCCAGTTCCGGGAAAAGCGGGCGACAACCCGACAGCTCTATGAGACCGCCCGGCGGCTACGGGAACTGTGCAGGAGCTGGGGGGTGCCGTTCATCGTGAACGACCGGCTGGACATTGCCCTCGCGGTGGACGCGGACGGCGTGCACGTGGGGCCGGACGATCTCCCCGTAGGGGTTGTCCGCGGGATCCTGGGACCCCACCGCATCGTGGGTGCCTCCGCGGGAAACGTGGAAGAAGCCCTACGGGCACAGGAAGAGGGAGCGAGTTATCTGGGGGTGGGTTCCGTGTACGCCACAGGCACGAAGCCGGATGCGGGAGCGCCCATCGGCCCTGAGGCGCTTGGGGAAATCGCCCGGGCGGCACGCATCCCCGTGGTGGGGATCGGCGGGATTACCCTGGATCGGATTCCGGAGGTGATCCGGGCAGGGGCGGCTGGGGTGGCGGTGATCTCCGCGGTGGCCGCGGCGGAGGACATGTGGGAAGCTACCCGGGCCCTGCGCCGGGCTGTGGACGAAGCCCTCGCACGGCGAAAGGAGGTGCGGACGTGACCGTGCCCAGAGCCCTCACCATCGCGGGCTCAGACTCCGGCGGCGGGGCGGGCATCCAGGCGGATCTCAAGACTTTCTCCGTCCTTGGGGTCTTCGGGATGAGTGTCCTCACCGCCATCACGGCCCAGAACACCGTGGGGGTCTATGCGGTGCACGAGGTACCGCCGGAGGTGGTGGCCGCCCAGATCGACGCCGTGGTGGAGGACATCGGGGTGGACGCAGCGAAGACCGGGATGCTCAGCAGCACCGCCATCATCGAGGTGGTGGCGGACCGGATCCGTGCACATCGTATGACGCGGCTCGTGGTGGATCCCGTCATGGTGGCGAAGAGCGGTGCGCCACTCCTGCGCCCGGAGGCTCAGGAGGCCTTACGCACGCGGCTCCTGCCGCTCGCCCTGGTGGTGACTCCGAATCTCCCGGAAGCCCAGGTTCTGACGGGTCAGGAGATCCGGGATCTCGGGGAGATGAAGGAAGCCGCCCGCCGGATCGCAGACCTGGGGCCCCGTTTCGTGCTCCTGAAGGGAGGTCACCTCCCGGGGCACCCCGTGGACGTGCTGTACGACGGGGAAGAGTGTTCAGAGCTTGCAGCCGCGCGCATTCCCACCAAGCACACCCACGGCACGGGCTGCGTCCTCTCCGCTGCCATCGCGGCCTATTTGAGCCGGGGGCTGGAGCCCCGGGAGGCCATCCGGGAGGGAAAGGCCTTCGTCACCCGTGCCATCGAAGCAGCCCTCCCCCTTGGGAAGGGGTTCGGTCCCTGCAATCCTCTCTTTTCCTTCATCCGACCCGGAAAGGGGGATCCGTGAAGGCGCCGGCTTCCCGGTGGATGGCGGAGGTGGCCGTGGCGGTAGCCCTCAGCGCGACGCTGGGAATGCTGAAGGTGTACCAGCTGCCGCAGGGTGGCTCCATCACCGCGGGGAGCATGGTGCCCGTATACTCCGTGGCCCTCCGATGGGGGGCGGGACGGGGGATCCTGGCAGGGGTGCTCACGGGTCTCGTGAACTTCCTGCTGGAACCGGTGTTCCTCCATCCCCTCCAGTTCCTGCTCGATTACCCCGTGGCCTTCGGCGTCCTGGGACTTGCGGGACTGCTGCGCTCCATCCCCTGGCTGGGCGTGGTGGTGGGGGGAGCGGGGCGCTTCTGCGCGCATTTCCTGAGCGGGATCGTGTTTTTCAACCAGTACGCGCCCCGGGGGATGAGCCCCGTGGTGTACTCCGCCCTCTACAACGGCTCGTACATGCTTCCGGAGGTGGCGATCAGCGTCGTCCTCACCCTGCTCCTCCTGCGGGCGCTACGACGATGGTCATGAGGGGATCCTCGTGCGGGATGCGGAACCCGTAGCGGTGATGGTGGCAGGCAGCCGGGGCCGGCTGCCCGCGGCACTCAAATCCGCCCCGTTCGTCGTGTGTGCGGACGGCGGGGCCAAGAGGGCCCGGGAAGCCGGGTGGCGGCCACACGTGGTGGTGGGCGACCTAGATTCCCTGGACCCGGATACCCTCGCCTGGGTGGAGCGGATCGGCGCGCAGGTCCTCAGGCATCCCCGGGACAAGGACAAAACGGACACGGAGCTGGCGGTGGACTTGGTGGCAGAGCGAGGCTACCAGAGGGCCTACCTCCTCAGCGCCCTCGGAGGGCGTCCAGACCACCTACTGGGGAATCTGCTCCTGCTGCACTATGCGGCCCAGCGGGGTCTGGACCTTCGAATCCGACAGGGTGGGATCCTGGTCCAGTTGGTGCGGGGTCGGGTTCGACTGGATGCCCGGCCGGGAGACCTGGTCTCCCTCTTTTCCATCCTCCCGGCGAGCTCGGGAATCTCCACCCGGGGCTTGCGGTTCGCCCTCGTAGACGGCACCCTAAGGCTCGGGTCCTCCCTGGGGATCAGCAACGAGGTGACGGCTCAGGACCCGGAGGTGGAGGTGCGGGAGGGAGAACTGCTGGCCATCCGAATCCGTGGGAGGCGGTGGGGGTAAGCGGATGGATACCCTGGTGCGGGCGCTGGGAGCGGAGGGGTCGGTACGGGCGTTTGCCTGCGTGACCACGGAGCTGGTGGAGGAAGCCCGGGTTCGCCACGGAACCGCGCCCACAGCCACGGCGGCCCTAGGACGGGCCCTAACCGCCTCGGGGTTGCTGGCGGGCACCCTTAAGCGAGGTCAGAAGGTCACCCTCCGCATCCTGGGGGATGGCCCTCTGGGCGGGATTCTGGCAGATGGAACCGCGGAGGGAGCCGTGCGGGGGTACGTCCAGAACCCCCACGTCCACCTCCCGCTTCGACGGCCCCGCAAGCTCGACGTAGGCACCGCGGTGGGTCGGGGAGTACTCCACGTGACCCGAGACCTGGGGCTCCGGTACCCGTACCATGGTGCCGCTCCCCTCGTCTCCGGGGAGATCGGGGAGGACCTCGCGTACTATTTCGCGCAGTCCGAACAGATCCCCTCGGTGGTGGCCCTGGGCGTACTGGTGGAGGCCCAAGGCCACGTAGCCGCTGCGGGCGGCTTTCTCGTGCAGGTCCTGCCGGGCACCCGCGAGGAGATCCTCGCCTACCTGGACGCCCACTCCCGCACGCTCCCACCCGTCACCGCCCTGGTTTGGCGAGGATTGCGGCCCGTGGAGATCCTCCAGGTGGCACTGGGAGACCTCCCCTTCCGGGTACTGGAGGAGCGACCCCTTCGGTTCCAGTGCACCTGCTCGGTAAAGCGCGTGCGGGAAGTCCTCACAAGCCTAGGCCCCCGGGAGCTCGGTGCCCTCCTGCGGGAGCAGGGAAGGGCGGAGGTCCGGTGCCGGTTCTGCGGAGAACATTACCTCCTCGAGGGCCCTGCCCTCCACGATCTCCTTCGTGGCTTCGTCTAGACCGCCCGCTGGACGCGGCCGGAGCGCAGGCAGGTGGTGCAGACGGTGATCCGGCGCGCGGCTCCCCCTATCCGGGCGCGCACCCGCTGGAGGTTGGGCAAGAACCGTCGCTTCGTGTGCCGGTTGCTGAAGGAGACGTTGTGGCCGCTTGTGGGCCGCTTGCCGCAGATCTCGCACACCCGTGCCATATTCCTCCCTCCTTGACCCGACGCATTCTACCATAGGCAGGAGGAGAGCGCGAAGTCCGGGAGCGCAGGAAATGGGACAGGAGGATGCGAACACCACCCCTCGGATGCCGGCGGGACAGGGAGGACTACAGCAGGGCGTGGAGGCGGTGCGGGGCGTAGGCCCCGCCCTGGCGGAGCAGCTGCGCCGTCTAGGCCTGCATACGGTGGAGGACCTTCTCTACCACCTTCCCCGTCGCTATGAGGATCGGCGGCACTTCAGCCGTCTCTACGACGCTCCCCATGGCGAGTACCGCACCTTCCGGGCCACCGTGGTGCGGCTGCACACCCCGCAGCTGCGTACGGGCCGGACCCTGACGGAAGTGTACGTGACGGACGGCACCGCAGTAGGGGTGCTGAAGTTCTGGGGGAACCGCCACCTCCACAGAACCCTCCAACCCCGCACGGAGATCGTGGTGTGGGGTCGGGTGCGCCGGGCCTTCGGGCAGATCGAGATCGAGAACCCGGAGTTCGAGGTGCTCACGAAGGGCGCGGCTTCCTTCCTCCACACGGGCCGCATCGTTCCAGTCCACTCCGTCACCGAGGGCCTCTCGCCCCGCCTCCTGCGGCGGGTGATCTACACCGCGGTTCAGCAATTCGCCCCATGGGTTTCCGAGACCCTTCCAGAGGGGATTCGGAAGCGATTCGGACTCCCCTCGCTCCCGCAAGCCTTCAAGGCCGTGCACTTCCCCGCGAGCCTGCCGGAGGCCGAGGCCGCCCGGCGGCGGTTGGCGTTCGAGGAGCTCCTGATCCTGCAGCTGGCCCTGCTGCTGCGCCAGCGGGAGGTGCGCGCGGCTATGAAGCCCCACCGGTACCGGACGGAGGGAAAGATGCTGGAGGCCTTCTTCGTCTCCCTCCCCTTCTCCCTCACCCGGGCCCAGCAAAGGGTCATCGGAGAGATCGCCCGGGACATGTACTCCCCGCACCCTATGAACCGCCTACTGCAGGGGGATGTGGGTTCCGGAAAGACCGCGGTGGCCGCGGCCGCGGTGGTGATCGCAGTCCAGGGAGGGTATCAGGCCGCGGTCATGGCCCCCACGGAGATCCTGGCGGAGCAGCACTACCTCACCTTCCGTCGCCTGCTGGAACCCCTCGGGATTCGCACGGTCCTGCTCACGGGAGGGCTCGGGCGAGGGGAGCGGGAGGTGCGGCGGGCGGAGATCGCCTCCGGGGAGGTCGATCTCGTGGTGGGCACCCATGCGCTGCTCCAGGAGGATGTGACCTTCCACCGGTTGGCCCTGGTGATCGTGGATGAGCAGCACAAGTTCGGGGTGGCTCAACGGGCCGCCCTCCGTCAAAAGGCGCGGGATCCGGACGTCCTGGTGATGACCGCCACCCCCATTCCCCGCACTCTGGCCCTCACCCTGTACGGGGATCTGGACATCTCTGTGCTCGATGAACTCCCTCCGGGACGTGTCCCCGTGCGCACCTATCTCCGGACCCCGCAGGATCGGGAGCGTATCTACGCCTTCGTCCGACGGGAGGTGGAGGGGGGCCGTCAAGCCTACATCGTATGCCCCCTCGTGGAGGAGTCCGAGAGGCTGGATGTACAGGCGGCCGTGGAGCTCTACGAGGATCTGCGTTCCCGGGTGTTCCCGGACTTGCGGGTAGGGATCGTGCATGGGCGGATGGGGGTAGAGGAGAAGGAGCGGGTCATGCAGGCCTTCCGGGCGGGGGAGATCTCCGTCCTGGTGGCCACTCCTGTGATCGAGGTGGGGGTGGATGTGCCGAACGCCACCGTCATGGTGGTGGAGCACGCAGAGCGGTTCGGGCTCGCCCAGCTGCACCAGCTCCGGGGTCGGGTGGGGAGAGGGGGGCAGAAGGCCTACTGTATTCTGATCGCGGAGCCGAGCACGGAGGAGGGGAGGCAACGGCTGGAAGCCTTGGCCCGTACCACCGACGGCTTCGAGATCGCCCAGGTGGATCTGGAACTCCGGGGGCCCGGGGAGCTGTTTGGGACGCGACAGCACGGCCTCCCAGACTTCCGGGTAGCGAACCCTCTCCGGGATGGGGCCCTCCTGGAACGATCCCGGGAGGCGGCTTCCCTCCTCCTCGCCGCAGACCCCAGACTGGAGCGGCCCGAGCACCAAGCCCTGCGACGGGCCCTTTTGGCCCGGTATGAGGGATCCGCGGCGTTGCTGGCGGTTGGCTGATCATGCGGACCAGGGCGGGGAGGGGACGGAGGATCCGGGTCCCCCCTGGGGTACGGCCTACCCAGGAGCGGGTGCGGGACGCCATCTTCAACATGTTGGGGGAGCGGGTCCAGGAAGCCCGGGTGCTGGACCTCTTCGCCGGTACGGGGAGCCTGGGGCTGGAGGCCCTGAGTCGGGGAGCAGGGGAAGCTGTGTTCGTGGAACGGGATCCCCGGGCGGTCCAGGTGCTCCGGGAGAATCTCGTGAGGGGAGGGTGGGAGGATCGGGCAGAGGTGTGGCCTTCGGATGTCTTCCGGGCCCTGCGGTCCCTGGGGCGAAAAGGCCGTCGGTTCGATCTGGTGTTCCTGGATCCACCGTACGGGCTGGGACTCGTGGGTCAAACGTTGGAGGCCCTGAGGACCTCCGGGCTCCTGGTGCCGGGGGCCACCGTGGTGGCGGAAAGCGGGGCACGGGAGGAGGTGCCGGTGCCTCCGGGCTACACGGCCGTGCGGGATCGGCGGTACGGGGACACCCGGGTGCGAATCCTGGTCTGGAGGGGAGCATGATCGTCGCCGTCTATCCGGGTACCTTTGACCCGATCCACCTCGGACATCTGGACATCATCGTGCGGGCCGCGGGGCTCTTCGACGTTCTGGTGGTGGGGGTTGCGCACAACCCTGCGAAACGTCCCCTCTTCAGCCCCGAGGAACGGGTGGAGATGGTCCGGGAGGCCACCTCCGGCCTTTCCGGTGTCCGGGTGGAGGCCTTCGAGGATCTCACCGTCACCTTCGCACGCCGCTGTGGAGCCCGGGTCATCGTCAAGGGGCTCCGGGCCACCATGGATTTCGACGCGGAGATGAAGATGGCGATGATGAACCGCCGTCTCGCTCCGGAGGTGGAGACCCTCTTCCTGCCCACGAGCCCCGCCCTTGCCTACCTCAGCTCCACCCTCATCAAGGAAGTGGCCAGGCTGGGGGGGGACGTCTCAGAGCTGGTGCCCTCTGGGGTACTGGAGCGACTGCGCGGGAAGGTACGGCGGTAACTGTGGAGACGGTTTGGGAGTTACTGGATCGTCTGGAGCATCTGCTCTCCACAAGGCCCTCCCTGTGGGAACGCAGGGGGCTGGATGAAAAGGAGGTGCGTACGCTCCTGCAGATGATCCGGGCTCGCCTCCCCCGCGAGCTCCAGGAAGCACAACGGATGCGGGCAGAGGCGGAGCAGCTGCTGCTCCGGGCTCAGGAGGAGGCCCGGGGGATCGTCCTTCGGGCCCAGGAGCATGCCCTGCGCCTGAGCGGGGAGCACGAGGTGGTGAAGCTGGCGCAGCGCCAGGCGGAGGAGATCCTCCACGCGGCTCAATTGGCTGCGGAGGAGACCCGGAGGGGGGCGGATGCATACGCGCGGCAGGTTCTGGACGATCTGGAGCAGGGGGTGCTGCGGGTCCTTTTGAGCATCCGGAAGGGGAAGCAGATGCTGGAGGACCGGAAGGAAAAGTAGGAGATACACGTTTCCTCAAAACGGACTCGGGGTGCGGAGATGCGGATCACGGTTCAGGAGATCTTTCAGGCTCCCGCGGGCGTGGCGGTAGAGCTCCGGGGATCCGTTCCCCCGGAGGGAGAGGACGCGGTCTTCATAAGCCCGGTGCGGGGCCGGGCATGGGTACGGGCCGAGGGAGGACGCGTCCGGTTGAGCGGGGAGGCGACGGTAGAGGTTCGGCAGACCTGTGCCCGGTGCCTGCGGGAGTTCGTGGGAACGATCTCTGTACAGGTCTCTGAACTCTTTGACCCTGCCCTCCGGCCGGAGTGGGGCGGAGCGCTGGAGGAGGAGGATTTCGTCTTCCCCCTGGACGGGGAGCTGGATGTGGAGGAGGTCTTCCGGCAGCATCTCCTGCTGGCCCTTCCACACGCCCCCCTGTGTCGGCCGGACTGCGCGGGCCTGTGCCCTGTGTGCGGAGCAGACCGCAACGTCGCCTCCTGCGGCTGCACGCCCCTCGCCCGGGACCCGCGTCTTGCCCTCCTGGAGCGGTTCAGAGTAGAGTGAGCGTAGTGTGTCCGGAGGTGAGGGAGATGAGCCGATCGATGCGTCACTCCCACATGCGGGTAGCCCGGCGTCGTGCCCTATGGCGGGTGGAGCCGCCGAACCTGATCCCGTGCCCGCGCTGCAAGGAGCCCATCCTTCCCCACCGGGTGTGTCCCCAGTGCGGGTTCTACAATGGCCGGGCCGTGGTCACGGAGGAGAAACCGAGCCGCTCCTAGACACGGAGACGCGTTCCGTGCTTTCCGGGAAGCAACGGGCCGAGGACGAGGCGATCCACGGAGAGGAGGAGAACCATGGCAGGGTCCAGCCGCATTGTGGGGATGGGACGCTATGTCCCCGAGCGGGTTCTCACGAACGCGGAGCTGGAGCGGAGGGTGAATACTACGGATGAATGGATCACCCTCCGCACGGGGATCCGGGAGCGGCGCGTTGCCCGGGAGGACCAGGCCACTTCGGATCTGGCCCTGGAGGCGGCCCGGGAGGCCCTGCGGGCCGCCTCCGTGTCCCCAGAGGACCTGGACCTCATCCTGGTGGGGACCGCAACACCGGATGCCGTCTTCCCCGCTACCGGCTGCATCCTGCAGGACCGATTGGGCGCCCGGGCGGCGGCGGCAGTGGACGTCTCTGCGGCCTGCAGCAGCTTCCTGTACGCCATGGCCATGGCACATGCCCACATCGTGGCAGGCCTGGCACGGCGGGTGCTGGTAGTGGGCGCGGACGTGCTGAGCAAGATCGTGAACTGGGAAGACCGGACCACGTGCGTGCTGTTCGGGGATGCCGCGGGGGCGGTGGTCATGGCCCCTTCGGATGGCCGCCGCGGGGTCCTTTCCTTCTGGCTTGGAGCGGACGGTTCCGGAGCATCCCTCATCGCCCAGCCCGCGGGCGGAAGCCGTTTGCCCGCCTCCCACGAGACGGTGGAACGGGGGCTCCACTACATCACCATGAACGGGCGGGAGGTGTTTAAATTCGCCACCCGGGTGATTCCCCGGGCCATCGAGGAGGTGTGCCAGCGGGCGGGTGTGGATCCCGAACAGGTGGACCTCTTCATCCCCCACCAGGCAAACATCCGGATCATCCAGGCGGCCGCACAGCGGTTGGGGCAGCCCATGGAGAAGTTCTTCGTGAACGTGGACCGGTACGGGAACACCTCCGCGGCTTCCGTCCCCGTGGCCCTCTACGAGGCGGTGGCCACGGGACGTCTGCAACCCGGAGATCTCACGGTGCTCGTGGCCTTCGGGGCCGGGCTTACCTGGGGGGCCTGTGCTCTGCGCTGGGGGTGACCGTGCGGCTGGCGTACGTGTTTCCGGGACAAGGCGCCCAGTACGTGGGGATGGGGGTGGAGGTGGCGGAGGCCCATGCGGAGTCGCGGGCCCTGTTCGAGCGGGCGAGTCAGGTCCTGGGATTCGATCTCCTGGAACTGTGTGCCCGGGGTCCTGAGGACGTCCTCCAGCAAACCGCCAACACCCAGCCCGCCATCCTGACCACGAGTCTGGCGTGCTTTGTGGCCGTGCGGCCGCACCTTCCCCCTCCGGTGTATGTGGCAGGTCTCAGCCTGGGAGAGTACACGGCCCTGGTGGCGGCCGGAGCCCTCTCCTTTGAGGATGCGGTGCGGGTGGTACGGCTGCGGGGGATCTTCATGCAGGAGGCTACCGCGGGACGGGACGTGGCCATGGCGGCCCTCCTGCACCTGGACGCGGAGACGGTAGAGGAGATCTGCCGGGAGGCCGCAACGCTGGGGGTCTGCGAAGCAGCCAACTACAACGCTCCAGATCAGGTGGTGGTGGGAGGGGATCGGTTGGCGGTGGAGGAAGCCATCCGCCTCGCGAAAGCTCGGGGAGCCCGGAGGTCCGTGCGGCTCCCGGTCTCCGCTCCTTTCCATACAAGCCTCATGCGCCCGGCGGCGGAGCGGCTCACCGCGGTTCTAGAGGAGGTACCGATCCGGGATCCCGAGATCCCCGTGGTCGCCAACGTGACCGCACGGCCCGTGCACCGGGGTGACGAGATCCGCCGGCTCCTGGTGGAACAGGTGACCTGTCCCGTTCGGTGGGCGCAGTCCGTGAGGTGGATGGAGGCGCATGGTGTGGATACCTTTGTGGAGTGCGGCCCCGGAAGAATCCTCGCCGGGCTGATCCGACGCCAGGTCCCGGGTGCGCGGGTCTTCTCCGTGGAAGATCGGGCGTCTCTGGCGGCGGTGAAGATGCAGGAGGCCCTGGGCGGATGAACTGGTTTCGTATGGAGGGGAAAGTGGCCCTGGTAACAGGTGGAAGTGGAGCCATCGGGGGGGCCGTGTGCCGGGCCTTGGCGGAGGCAGGATGTCGGGTGGTGGTGCACTACGGAACCCGCCAGGAGGCCGCGGAGGCGGTGGTGCGGGAGATCGTGGGGGGGGGAGGGGAGGCCATCGCCCTGCCCGCGGACGTGCGGCGGGAGGAAGAAGTGGCGCGCCTCTTTGCGCGGGCCCGGGAGGCCTTCGGTCGGGTGGACATCCTGGTGAACAACGCAGGAACGCTGCGGGATGTGTTGCTGGTGCGCATGCGGCTGGAGGAGTGGCAGCGGGTTCTGGAGACGAACCTCACGGGGACGTTCCTCTGTACCCGGGAGGCACTCCGGGACATGCTGCGGGCTCGGTGGGGCCGTGTGATCAACATCACCTCCGTGGTGGGGGAGGTGGGGAATGTGGGGCAGGCGAACTACGTGGCCGCGAAGGCAGGGGTCATCGGGTTCACGCGAGCGGTGGCACGGGAGGTGGCGAGCCGCAACATCACGGTGAACGCGGTGGCCCCGGGATATGTGGAGGCCGGGCTCACAGAGGCCCTCACGGAGCAACAACGGGCGGCGCTGCTGGCGAACATCCCCATGGGGAGGACGGCCCGGCCAGAGGAGGTAGCGGCCGCGGTGGTGTTCCTGGCCAGCGAAGCGGCGGGGTACATCACGGGGCAGGTCTTGAACGTGGATGGCGGTATGGTTATGAAATAGGAGGTCCCATCGCTGATACGGGAAGGGAGGAGCGGGATGACCACGCCGACCTTTGAGCGGGTGAAGGCCATCATCGTGGAGCAGCTGGGAGTCAACGGGGAGGAAGTGACGGAGGAGGCCTCCTTCGTGGAGGACCTGGGCGCGGACTCCCTGGACGTGGTGGAGCTGGTGATGGCCCTGGAGGAGGAGTTCGGAATCGAGATCCCGGACGAGGAGGCAGAGAAGATCCGGACGGTGGGTCAAGCGGTGCAGTACATCGAGCAGCGCCTGGCCGCCAAGGAACGTGCATGACCAAACGCCGGGTCGTTGTCACGGGGATCGGGGTCGTCACCCCCATTGGGATCGGGAAGGACAGTTTCTGGAACGCCCTCATGGAGGGTCGGAGCGGGGTCCGTCCCATTCAGGGTTTTGACGCCTCCCGGTACCCCACCCGGATCGCCGCAGAGGTCCTGGACTTCGACCCCCTGGACTGGATGGATCGGAAGGAGGCGAAGCGCAACGACCGCTTCGTCCAGTTCGCCATCGCGGCAACCCGCATGGCCCTGCGAGACGCGGAATTTCAGGTCACGCGGGAGAACGCGGACCGTGTGGGGGTGGTGATCGGCTCCGGGATCGGCGGAGCCACCACGTGGGAAGAGCAGCATAAGGTCCTTCTCACCCGGGGACCGGACCGGGTCAGCCCCTTCTTCATCCCCATGCTCATCATCAACATGGCGGCAGGGGCGGTGAGCATCCTCACGGGCGCCCGAGGTCCGAACACGGCGCCGGTAACCGCCTGCGCCACGGGAGGGCACGCCATTGGGGATGCGTTGCGGATCATCCAGCGAGGGGAGGCGGACGTGGTGATCGCGGGTGGTACGGAGGCGGCCATCACGGAGCTTTCCATCGCGGGGTTCTGTGCCATGCGGGCCATGTCCACGCGCAACGAGGAGCCGCAGAAGGCGGTACGCCCCTTCGATGCCCACCGGGATGGATTCGTCATGGGAGAGGGAGCCGGGATCGTGATCCTGGAAGAGCTGGGGCACGCCTTGCGCCGGGATGCCCGGATCTACTGCGAGGTGGTGGGGTACGGGATGAGTGCGGACGCTTACCACATCACCCAACCGGATCCGGAGGGAGAGGGGGCGGCTCTGGCCATGGCCCGGTGCCTCCAGGATGCGGGTCTGCGTCCGGAGGAGGTGGACTACATCAATGCGCACGGAACCAGCACCCCGTACAACGACAAGTACGAGACCCTGGCCATCAAGCGGGTGTTCGGGAAACACGCGTACCGTCTGGCGGTGAGCTCCACCAAATCCATGACGGCCCATCTCCTGGGAGCCGCGGGCGGCGTGGAGCTCATCGCGTGCGTGCTGGCCATCCATCATCGGGTGCTTCCGCCCACCATCAACTACGAGGTTCCGGATCCGGACTGCGATCTGGACTACGTGCCGAACCGGCCTCGGCCCGCGGAGGTGCGGGTGGCTCTCTCCAACGCCTTCGGATTCGGTGGGCACAACGCGACCCTGGCGGTCAGGAGACTCGAGCTCTGAGCGCGTCCTCGGTGTCGCACCCATCCGGGCCATCTCGGACGGAACAGCTGCTGGAGCTGGCGGAACGGCTGGGTGTTCGGTTCCGGGATCTGCGGATCCTGGAGGTGGCCCTAGTGCATGGATCCTATGCCCATGAGGACGCCTCCAGCGGTCTGGAGTCGTACGAGCGGCTGGAGTTCCTGGGGGATGCGGTGCTGAACTTGGTGGTGAGCGACCATCTCTACCGGCGGTTTCCCGCCGCGCGGGAGGGGGAGCTGGCCCGGATGCGGGCGCGGCTGGTGAGCGAACCCACGCTGGCGGAAATTGCCCGCAGCCTCCACCTGGGGAAGTACATCCTGCTGGGCAGGGGGGAGGATCGGAGCGGTGGGAGAGAGCGAGCCTCCCTGTTGGCGGATGTGCTGGAGGCGGTGGTGGGGGCCGTATACGTGGACGCGGGCTACGGGGTCGCACACGCGGTGGTGAGCGGATGGATCGGACCTCTTCTGGAGCGGTTGGAGGAGGTGCGTGGGGACTTCAAGGGGCAGCTGCAGGAGGTGGTCCAGCGGCGGGAGCGGGTGGTCCCCCAATATCGGATCACGGCCACGGAGGGGCCGGACCACGCGAAGGTGTTCGTGGCGGTGGTCGAGGTGGCTGGAAGGGTACTAGGGGAAGGGAAGGGGAAGAGCAAGAAGGAGGCCGAGCAGGCGGCGGCCGCGGATGCGCTGCGCCGGCTGGGGGTGTTGTGAACATGCGGCAGCTATGGGCGCCATGGCGACTCGAATACATCCAGGCCCCTCCCGAGGAGGGCTGCATTTTCTGCACCAAGCCCCGGCAGGGGAAGGACGAGGAGAACCTCATCGTGTGGAGGGGCCAGTGGTCCTTCGTGATGCTGAACCTGTTCCCCTACAGCAGCGGGCACGTGATGGCGGTTCCTTACCGGCACACCGCGGATCTCGGAGGGCTAGGGCCGGAGGAGGTGCTGGGGCTTTGGGAGGCGGTGACGCGGACGGTCCGGGCTTTGCAACGGGCCTTTCGACCGGATGGGTTCAACGTGGGCATCAATCTGGGGCGGGCCGCGGGAGCGGGAATTGAAGGCCACCTGCACGTCCACGTGGTCCCCAGGTGGTTTGGAGACACGAACTTCATGCCCGTGCTTGCAGATGTGAAGATTATTCCCCAGCACCTGCGGGAGACCTATCGGAGCCTGCGGGAGGCGTTCCAGGCGGAGGAGTAGAGATCCTGGGATCCGAATGCAACATAATGTTCATTATGCGCAGAAACCGCTGGCCTGGGGGGGTCGTCGTGGTTTGTGGTGAGGTTGGGCATGTAGAAACCGTTTCTATGTTTATTTTGTAGGCGCCAATGGACCAGTGGCTCGCGTCGTTCAACACTGCCCTTATCGGGATCAGCGGCCTTGCCGTCCTGGGGGGGTACGCCTTTATCCGCCGGCGCCAAGTCCGCCAGCACCATCTGGCGATGCTGGTAGCCGCCCTGTTTGCCGCCCTTTTCCTCGTGGTCTACCTGGTTCGGTGGGCGGTCTTCGGAGCCAAGCCGTTTTCGGGTACGGGCCTTCTCCGCGTCATCTACCTCGCCGTCCTCGTCACCCACACCGTTCTTGCCACTGTCCTCATCCCCCTCGTACTCCTCACCCTCCTCCGGGCCCTCCGCGGGCAGTATGGAGCACACCGGGCCGTTGCCCGGATCACCCTCCCGCTGTGGCTGTATGTGGCTGCAACCGGGTGGGTGATCTATGCCATGCTCTACGGGCTGCCCTCAAGCGGGCGGTAGTCGGAGCACGGCTCCTTCGGACGCGGGGGAAACGAGCGCCGCATAGCGGCCGAGGATCCCACTGCGCTCCGGAGTCGGCCGCGGCTGGAAGCGCGCGCGCCGCGCGCGCAGGACTTCCTCCGGAACCTCCAGATCCAGCCGCCTTTTCTCCACGTCGACGGTGATGAGGTCTCCTTCCTCCACCAGGGCAATGGGACCGCCCACCTGGGCCTCAGGGCAGACGTGTCCCACCATCAGGCCTCGGGTCCCCCCAGAGAACCGGCCGTCGGTCACCAGGGCCACCTCCGCGCCCAGGCCTTCCCCCACCAGGGCTGCGGTAACCGCCAGCATCTCCGGCATCCCCGGAGCACCCTTGGGTCCCTCGTACCGGATCACCACCACGTCCCCCGCCCGGATCTGCCCTTCCAGCACCGCCCGGAGGGCGGCCTCCTCCCCATCGAACACCCGAGCAGGTCCCCGGAAATGCAACCGTTCCGTTCCTGCCAGCTTCAGCACCGCGCCCTCCGGGGCCAAAGACCCCCGCAACACGACAAGCCCCCCGTGTGACTTAAAGGGGCGTTCTGCGCGGCTCACGACCTGCTGCCCCGGAGTCTCCGTAGCGTCCGCCACCTCCTCCTCCAGGGTCTTCCCCGTCACGGTGCGCTGCGTGCCATCCAGGAGTCCCGCCTCCAGCAGCCGCTTCACCACCAGCCGTGTTCCCCCGGCCTCGTACAGTTCCCACGCGGTGTACTTTCCCCACGGCCGGAGGTCTGCGATCACGGGGGTGTGACGGCTCACCGCGTCGAAGTCGTCCAGGGTCAACCGAACTCCCGCCTCCTGCGCCAAAGCCAGCAGGTGCAGGACCGCGTTGGTGGATCCGCCCGTGGCCGTGACCACGGCGATGGCGTTCAGGAAGGATTTGCGGGTGAGGAACTCCCGGGGCGTGCGACCGGATCGGAGGGCATCCAGAAGCACCCAGGCGGCCCGCCGCGTGGCCTCCCGTTTCTCCGGCACCACCGCGGGGATGCTGTTGTAGCCCATGGGTGAAAGCCCTAGGACCTCCAAGGCCATGGCCATGGTGTTGGCGGTGTACTGCCCCCCGCATGCCCCCGGTCCGGGAACCGCATGTCGCTCCACCGCCTCCAGCTCTTCCTCCCCAATTCTGCCCGCGGCGAACTGTCCAATGGCCTCGTACACCTCCACGATGGTGAGCTTGCGCTCCCCCCACACACCCGGCGCAACAGAGCCCCCGTACAGCACCATTCCCGGTACCCCGCTGCGCAACAGGCCCAGGGCCCCCCCCGGGATGGTTTTGTCGCAGCCCACGAGGACCACCATAGCGTCGTACAGGTAGCCCTGGGCAACCAGCTCCACCGCGTCCGCGATCACCTCCCGGCTCACAAGGCTCGCCCGCATTCCTGGTGTTCCCATGGAGATCCCGTCCGCGATGGCGGGCGCCCCGAACTCAAAGGGTACCAGCCCCGCCTCCTGGATGCCCGCCCGCAGCTCCTGGGCAAGGTCCCGCAGGTGCACGTTGCAGGGCATGCCGTTCGTCCAGGTGTTCACCACGCCCACAAACGGCTTGTGGAAATCCGCATCCCCCACCCCCACCGCCCGGAGCATGGCCCTGGCTCCCGCGCGGGGAACGCCGGCTTTGATGAGGTCGCTGCGCATCCCCGTCCCTCCTGCCCTCACTCCGAGTTCCGGACGACGCGTGCCGCGATGGCCCGTCCCACCTCCTCCGTGGAGGCGGTCCCCCCCAGGTCCGCGGGCCGTACCCCCTCCTGAAGCGCCAGCTCCGTGGCCCGCTCCACCGTCGCGGCTGCCTCCTCCATCCCAAAGGAGTACCGGAGCATCATAGCCGCACTGAGAATGGCCCCCACGGGGTTGGCCATCCCCTTCCCCGCGATGTCCGGCGCGGATCCATGCACAGGCTCGTACAGGAAGGGAGGACGGTCTCCCAGACTCGCGGAGGGCAGCAGGCCGATGGAGCCCACCACCGCGGCGGCTTCGTCGCTGAGGATGTCCCCGAAGGTGTTCTCCGTGAGGACGACATCGAAGGCGGTGGGTCGACGCACCAGCTCCATCGCGCAGGTGTCCACCAGCATATGGTGCAGCTTCACCCCGGGAAACTCCCGGGCCACCCGGGAGACCGTCTCCCGCCAGAGCCGGGAGGTCTCCAGCACGTTCGCCTTGTCCACGGAGTGCACCACCCCACGCCTGCGTGCCGCGGCCCGGAAGGCTACCCGCGCCACCCGGGCTACCTCCTCCGCGGAGTAGGCCATGGTATCCACCGCCCGGACCTCCGTTCGGAACTTGGGTTCCCCGAAGTACAACCCCCCCGTGAGCTCCCGGACCAACAACAGGTCCGTGCCCCGCACCACCTCCGGCCGGAGCGGGGAGCACCCTTCGAGGCCATGGAACAGGACCGCGGGGCGGAGGTTCGCGTACACGCCAAGGAGCCTGCGGAGTTCAAGCAGTCCCGCCTCCGGCCGCTTCTCCCCCTGGTCCCACCTGGGCCCCCCCACAGCCCCCAGCAGCACCGCATCCACCTCCCGGAGCTTGTTGCGGGTTAGGGGGGGCAACGGGTCTCCGTAGCTGTCAATGGCAACCCCTCCCACGGGTGCCTCCTCGAACCGGAAGCGGACCGCCCACCGCCGGGCGACCGCCTCCAGGACCCGCACCGCCTCCGCGGTGACCTCCGGTCCGATTCCATCCCCGCCCAGCAGGAGAACCCGAAACTCACGCATCAGAGGTTTCTGGGACGGGCTGAATCCGGGTGCGACCCCTCCAGAGGGCGTAGTTCAGACTGTCCACCAGGGCGATCCAGCTGGCCTCCACCACGTTCTCCGAAACCCCCACCGTCCCCCACTGCTCCACGCCGTCCGTGGACTGGATGAGAACCCGCACCCGGGCGGCGGTCGCCGCCTCCGCGTTCAGCACCCGTACCTTGTAGTCCACCAGCCGGATCTGCCGGATCTCCGGGTAGAACCGCTCCAAGGCCTTCCGCAGAGCCCGGTCCAGGGCATGCACGGGACCGTTTCCTTCCGCGGCGGTGTGCTCCTCTACACCCCCAACCCGCACCCGCACCGTGGCCTCCGCCCGGGCCTGCCCGTCCTCCCGGTGCACTACCACCAGGAAGGGGCCCGCCTCAAAGCCATCCACCGGCTCCCCCAAAAGCCGACGAGCCAGCAGTTCGAAGGAAGCTTCTGCGCCCTCGAACTGGTACCCGGTGTACTCCAGCCACTTCACCTGCTCCAGGAGACGGGCGGTGGCAGGACTACGGGGATCCAGCCGGAGCCCTAGCTCCTCCGCCTTGCTCACGATGTTGGCCCGGCCTGAGAGATCGGAGACTACAAACCGGCGACGGTTCCCGACCTGCTCCGGGTCCACGTGCTCGTAGGTGGCAGGGTCCGCCCGCACCGCACTCCCGTGTACGCCCCCCTTGTGGGCAAAGGCGTTTCTCCCCACATACGGCTGGTAGTCATCCGGAGGGAGGTTGGCTAACTCCGCCACCAGGTGGCTGATGTGTACGAGGCGCGTGAGGGCCCCCGGCTGGAGGCACGTATACCCCAGTTTGAGAACCAGATTCGGGATGACCACGCACAGATCCGCGTTTCCGCACCGCTCCCCGTACCCGTTGATCGTCCCCTGAACGTGCACGCAGCCCGCGCGAACCGCCTCCACCGTGTTGGCCACCGCGCAGCCCGCATCGTTGTGGGTGTGGATGCCCAGAGGGATGGGGAGGCGCTCTTGCACCGTGCGTACCACGGGGCCGATCTCGTGCGGAAGCCGCCCCCCGTTGGTATCGCATAGCACGATTCGGTCTGCTCCGGCCTCCGCGGCAGCCCGCACCGTTGCCAGGGCGTACTCCGGATTCGCGTAGAACCCGTCGAAGAAGTGCTCCGCATCGTAGATCACCCGCCTGCCCTGGACCCGCAGGTACCGTACGGAGTCCGAGATCATCCGGAGGTTCTCCTCCAGGGTGGTACGCAGGGCCTTGTGGACGTGCAGGTCCCAGCTCTTCCCAAAAATGGTCACCCACTCCGTCCCTGCCTCGAGAAGGGCCCGCAGGTTGGGATCCGCATGGGCCTCCAGGCCCGCCCGGCGGGTGCTCCCGAAGGCCACGATGTGTGCGAACCGCCACGGGATCCCGCGGGCCAGGCGAAAGAACTCCAAGTCGCGGGGGTTGCTCCCGGGCCACCCCCCCTCGATGAAATCCACGCCCAGCTGGTCCAGGGCCCGGGCGCAGCGCAGCTTGTCCTCCGCGGAGAACTCCACGCCCGCGCTCTGGGTTCCGTCCCGCAAGGTGGTGTCGTAGATCTCGATCCGCTCCATGCTACCGGAGGATCCCCAAACGCTGTTGGACGTACGGGATCAGGCCCCCCGCTTCCACCAGCTGCCGCATAAAGGGAGGAATGGGGCGTGCCCGATACACCTCGTTCCGGGTGAGGTTGTGGATCTCCCCTGTTTCCAGTACGATCCGCAGCTCGTCTCCATCCTGGACGGACCGGGCCGCCTCAGGGCACTCCAGGAGCACCAAGCCGTTGTTGAACGCGTTGCGGTAGAAGATGCGGGCGAAGCTGGCGGCCACCACCACCCGCACCCCTGCTCCCAGGATGGCCAGGGGCGCGTGTTCCCGGGAACTCCCCTGCCCAAAGTTCTCCCCCGCCACCAGGATGTCGCCCGGTCGGATCCGGGATCGAAGACCTGGATCCAGGTCCTCGAACAGGTGCTCCGCGAGCTTCTGAGAGTCTGTGGTCACCAGATATCGCCCCGCGATGATGAGATCCGTATCGATGTGATCGCCCAGTCGGTGCGCCCGGCCTTGAAACTCCATCTTCCTTCTTCCTCCCCTTTCACACCGCCACAGGACTTCCCACCACCTCTGCGGGGTGCACGATCCTCCCCGCCACCGCAGCCGCTGCCGCCACCGCGGCATTGGAGAGGTACACACGGCTTCCGCGATGTCCCATCCGGCCAATGAAGTTGCGGCTGCTGGTGGACACGCACACCTCACCGTCTGCCAGCACGCCCATGTGGCCTCCGATGCACGGCCCGCACGTAGCGGTGCTCACTGCTGCCCCCGCCTCCAGAAAGATCTGGAGAAGGCCCTCCTCGAGAGCCTGTCGGTAGATGTGTGGGGTGGCGGGGATGACGATGAGCCGCACATCCGGATGTACCCGACGTCCCGCCAGCACCCGGGCGGCCTGTCTCAGATCCTCGATCCGGCCATTGGTGCAGGTGCCAATGAAGCACTGGTCCACCCGAACCCCCCGGACCTCCGTCACCGGGACCACGTTGTCCGGAGACGGAGGTGCCGCCACCACGGGCTCCATGTCCGTCACGTCGTACTCGTACACCGACGCGTACTCCGCGTCGGGATCCCCAAACACGGGTACGAACGGTCGCCGGGCTCGGGGCCGTACCCACTCCAGCACCACCTCGTCCGGCTCCATGATCCCGTTCTTGGCGCCCGCCTCCACCGCCATGTTGGTGATGGAGAAGCGCTCGTCCAAGCTGAGCTGCTGCAGCACCGGTCCGCTGAACTCCATGGCCGCATACCGGGCCCCATCCACCCCGATGTCCCCAATGATACGGAGTACCAGATCCTTCCCCGTGACCCAGGGCCGCAGGGTTCCCTTGAACACGAACTTCAGGGTGTGCGGCACCCGAAACCACAGCCGGCCCGTGGCCATGGCTGCCGCCAGGTCTGAGCTCCCCACTCCCGTGGCAAAGGCTCCCAGGGCTCCATGGTTGCAGGTGTGGGAGTCAGCGCCCACGAAGAGCTCCCCGGGCAGCACGAACCCCTCTTCCGCCAGGAGGACGTGGGCAACCCCCGCCCGGCCCACGTCGTAGAAGTGCGGGAGTCTGTGCTTGCGCACGAACTCCCGGGTGATACGGCATTGCTCCGCACTCGCGATGTCCTTGGCAGGGGAATAGTGGTCAAGCACGAAGGCCACCCGATCCGGGTCGAACACGCGATCCACCCCGATGCGCTCAAACTGCTGAATCGCCAGCGGCGCGGTGATGTCGTTGGCGAACAGCATGTCCACCCGGCACTCCACCAGATCTCCGGGCTTCACCGCAGGGAGATCCGCGTGCCGGGCCAGGATCTTCTCCGTAATGGTCATCCCCATGCATCCCCCTCCTATCCCACCGCGGTCTGCGTGGGGGCCCGGCGAGGCTGAGGAAGGTGCTCTATGAGCTTGTTCAGGGCCGCGAGGTACGCCAGGGCACTGGCTTCCAGCACATCCGTGCTGCTGCCCCGACCCGTGGCCACCCGATCTCCCCCCCGAAGCCGGCACACCGCCTCCCCCAACGCATCGCTCCCCCCCGTGGCGCTGCGCAGGCTGTAGTCCAGCAGCTCCACCCGCTGCCCGCTCGCGGCCTGGATGGCGGCGAAGAGGGCGTCCACGGGGCCGTCCCCCGTCGCCTCCGCCACCACCGTACGGCCTCCCACCTCCAGGCGCACCGCCGCATGGGGCGGCTCATCGCTCGCGGTGCTGACCCGGAAGGATACCAGCCGGTACGTCTCGGGAGGCGCCGTCACCCCTTCCTGGACCAGGGCCACCAGATCTCCCACTTCCACCCGCTTCTTCCGGTCGCACAACACCTTGAACCGGGTGTACACCCGCTCGAGCTCCTCCTCGGTGAGGCTGAACCCCATCTGCTGGAGTGTGTGCGCAAGGGCATGCCGGCCGGAGTGCTTGCCCAGCACCAGCTTGTTGGTAGGAACTCCCACGGAGGCGGGCGTCATGATCTCGTAGGTGCGGGGGTCGCTCAGGACCCCGTGCTGGTGGATGCCTGCCTCGTGTGCGAAAGCGTTGGCCCCCACAATAGCCTTGTTCGGCTGTACCTCCACTCCTGTGATGGCCACCAGCAGGCGGCTCGTGGGATAGATCTGCGTGGTGTCCACCCCCGTCCATACCCCGAACTGGTCCCGGCGCACGTGGAGGGCCATGACGATCTCCTCCAGGGCCGCGTTCCCCGCCCGCTCCCCGATCCCGTTGACGGTGGCCTCCACCTGGCGGGCACCTGCCCGGATCCCTGCCAGGGAGTTGGCCACAGCTAACCCCAGATCGTCGTGGCAGTGCACGCTCCAGATGACCCGATCGGAATTCGGCACCCTCTCCCGCAGGGTTCGGATGAGGGTCGCATACTCCTCCGGCGTGGCATACCCAACGGTGTCGGGGATGTTGATAACTGCAGCCCCCTCCTCGATGGCCACCTCCACGACCCGACAGAGGAAGTCCACCTCCGAGCGGGTGGCATCCTCGCAGCTGAACTCCACCTCCGGGCACAGCCGGCGCGCGAGGCGTACCGCGGCCCGGGCCGCTTCCAGCACCTCGTCCGGCCGCATCCGCAGCTTGCGCTCCATGTGGATGGGAGAGGTGGCAATGAAGGTGTGGATCCGCGGGCGTTCCGCCTCCCGCACCCCTTGCCAGCACACCTCGATGTCCTTGGGGTGGGCCCGGGCAAGCCCGCAGATCACCGGACCCCGTACCTCCCGCGCTACGAGCTGCACCGCGGTCAGGTCCCCGGGGGAGCTGGCGGGAAAGCCTGCCTCGATCACATCCACCCGCAGGCGCGCCAGCGATCGGGCCATTTCCAGCTTCTCCTGCACCGTCATGGAAAAGCCCGGGGACTGCTCCCCGTCCCGCAGGGTGGTATCGAAAAGGTACACACGGTCCGTCATTCCGCCCCTCCCACCTGCGTGGGCTGCCTTTTGGCCTTGAGCCAGGGCATCATCCCCCGCAGCCGCTGCCCCACCTCCTCGATGGGATGGTTCGCGGCTTCCCGTCGCAGCCCGTAGAAGCCCGGAAAACCGCTCTCCGCCTCCCGGATCCACTCCCGGGCGAACTCCCCGGACTGGATCTCCCGAAGGATCTCCCGCATGCGTTGCCGTACGTGGCCATCGATGATCCGGGGTCCCCGGGTGTAGTCTCCGTACTCCGCGGTGTCCGACACGGAGTGCCGCATCCACCGGAGCCCCCCCTCGTACATAAGGTCCACGATGAGCTTCAGTTCGTGCAGGCACTCGAAGTACGCCACCTCCGGCTGGTACCCAGCCTCCACCAGGGTCTCAAAGCCCGCCAGGACCAGGGCGGAAACGCCGCCGCACAGGACCGCCTGCTCGCCGAAGAGATCCGTCTCCGTCTCCTCCCGGAAGGTGGTTTCCAAAACGCCGGCCCGCAGACACCCGATTCCCCATGCGTACGCCAGCGCCCGCTCCTTGGCGTGCCCTGTGGCGTCCTGGTGCACCGCCAAAAGCCCCGGCACTCCTCCACCTTCCCGGAACACCTCCCGCATGCGGTGGCCCGGAGCCTTGGGCGCTACCAGGAAGACGTCCACGGTCCTTGGGGGAGTAATCTGACCGTAGTGGACGGTGAACCCGTGGGCGAACACAAGAGCCTGCCCTGGCCGCAGATATGGCTCGATCTCCGCCCGGTACACCGCAGCCTGTGCCATATCCGGGATGAGCACCGCAAGGATGTCCGCCCTCTGGGTCGCTTCCGCCACCGTCATCACGGGGAACCCGTCCGCCTGGGCCGCTCGCCAGGAGCTCCCACCAGGCCGTACTCCGACCACCACGTCCACGCCTTGGTCGCGGAGGTTTTGGGCATGGGCGTGTCCCTGGCTTCCGTACCCCAAGATGGCCACGCGCTGGGCGCGGATCCTTTCCGGGTTCGCGTCCTGTTCATAGTACAGCCGCGCCATGGCTCCTCCTCAGAACATCAGGTAACAGCCGTCCCCCGCAGCAGGGCGATGGCCCCCGTGCGCACCACCTCCCGAATCCCATACTGGCGGAGGACATCGATCAGGGCATCGATCTTCTCACTGCCTCCCGTCACCTCCAGGGTGACGGTCCGCTCCGTGAGGTCCACGGGGCGGGCTCGGAAGACCCGGGCAGCTTCCAGGACCTCGTGTCGGACTTCGGGTGAGGCATTCACCTTCACCAGGGCCAGTTCCCGTTCCGTCCGTTTCGCGTCTGTGATGTCGCGGACCCAATGCACCTCGATGAGCTTGCGGAGTTGTCTCAGCACCACGTCCATGCGGACAGCGGGGCAGTCTACCACCATGGTGATCCGGGAGATCTTCGGATCCTCCGTCACGGAGACCGCAAGACTGTGGATGTTGATGCCTCGCCGCCGGAAGAGGGCGGAGATCCGCATGAGCACACCCGGCGCGTTATCCACCACCAGGGACAGCATACGCCGTTCCGATACGGGTCGGGCCGCAGCCGCCAGCGCCTCACTCACCGAGGATCATCTCCTTGACGGACTGCCCGGAGGGGATCATGGGGTAGCAGTTCTCCTCCGGGTCCACGATGAAGTCCACCACCACGGGGCGGTCCTGAACTTCCAGGGATCGCTGGATTGCCCCATGCATCTGCTCCTCCGTCTCCACCCGGATTCCCACGGCCCCGAAGGCCTCCGCCACCCGGGAGAAGTCGGGGTTGCGGAGAAACACGTGGGAGTACCGCTCGTTGTAGAAGAGCTGCTGCCACTGCCGCACCATCCCGTGGGCTCCGTTGTTGATCACATAGATCTTGAGGGGCAACCGCCACTCCACTGCGGTGATGAGGTCCTGCAGGGTCATCTGGAATCCGCCATCGCCCACGATGGCGATCACCAGATCCTCCGGACGTGCGAACTGCGCTCCCATGGCCGCGGGGAATCCGAAGCCCATGGCCCCCAGTCCTCCGGAGGTGATGAACTGTCGAGGCCGCCGGCACTTGTAGTACTGAGCGGCCCACATCTGGTGCTGGCCCACGTCCGTCACCACCAGAGCCTCTCCCCGGGTGGCCTGGTAGATGGCCTCGATCACCTGCTGGGGTTTCAGCATCCGTCCAGGCCGCCACCGGAGGGGATAGCGCGTACGCCACTCCTCGATCTGGCGCCACCACGCCTCGAGATCCGGAGGGTGCACCAGGGGTTCCAGGACCTCCAGCACCCGCCGCGCATCGCCCACGATGGGGATGTGGGCAGGCTTGTTCTTGCCGATCTCGGAGGGGTCGATGTCGATATGGATGAACCGGGCATGCGGGCAGAAGTCCTTGAGCCGTCCTGTTACCCGATCGTCGAAGCGGGCCCCCACCGCGATCACCAGGTCTGCCTCGTTGATGGCATAGTTCGCGTACGCGGTACCGTGCATCCCCAGCATGCCCAGACAGAGGGGATCCGTCTCGTCGAAAGCGCCCTTGCCCATGAGGGTCACGGTGACAGGGATGCGGCAGCGGCGGGCCAGGCGCGCGAGGGGCTCCGAAGCTCCCTGGGCGCCTCCCCCCACGTACAGGATGGGCCGCCGGCTCTGGGAGATAGCCTCCGCCGCCTCCGCGATGCGGGCGGGATCTCCGTCCAGAACCGGCTGGTAGCGGGGCTCAAACGGAGCCCGGAGGAGCTCTGTGGGGATCTCCGCCTGCAGGACATCCCGGGGGATGTCCACCAGGACCGGGCCCGGACGCCCGGCACGACACAGGTAGTAGGCCTCCCGGACCACCCAGGGCAGCTCCGCAGGGTCCATGACCAGGTAGTTGTGCTTGGTGACGGGCATGGTAATGGCGGTGACGTCCGCCTCCTGAAAGGCGTCCGTGCCGATGTTGGGCCGCACCACCTGCCCCGTGATGGCCAGGACGGGAGCGGAGTCCATGAAGGCATCCGCCAGTCCCGTGACGAGGTTGGTCGCACCGGGACCTGAGGTGGCGGTGCAGACCCCTACCTCCCCGCTCGCCCGAGCGTACCCTGTGGCCGCATGGGCGGCCACCTGCTCGTGACGTACAAGCACATGCTGGATCCCATGCGCATCGTAGAGAGCGTCGTACAGAGGGAGGGAGGCACCCCCGGGAATCCCGAAGATCCACCGGACCCCGAGTTCCTCCAGAAGCTGCACCACTGCCTCCGCTCCCTTGAGTGTCCGGGTGGTGCGGTCCACCATCGCTTTCGCCATGTCCTCTCCTCCTTGCGGATTCCGAACGAAAAGCGGGGAGCCAGCCTAAGGACGGGCCAGCTCCCCGCGGTACCACCTTAGTTCCACGGATTCCACAAGAGCTCCACGGAACCCGTGGCTCTCCAACCCTTCACGCGGGCCCACGACCAGGGTACTCGGACAGCGCCTTTCCCCTCGGTAGCTCCAGGACGAGCTTCAGGACCCGCCCTCGGCCGGCTTCCACCTCCTCCGGCTCTCTGTGCGGTGCGCGGTCCCTACTCCTTCCCTTCCTCGCCAGGCTATACCGCAGGCCCGGGTTTTCCGGCCCGCGGGCTTTGTCCTCTCTACTACCAGCCCAGAGGGCTCCCTGTCAACCGAAGGACGATCGAGGTTCCTTATCAAACGGCGGGAACCGGGGACCGCAGGCGTCCCATGGCTTGGGCGATGGCCGCCACCTCCCGCATCAGGTGGGAGAACTCCCCGGGGCGCAGCTGTTGGGCGCCATCGCTGAGGGCCCGTTCCGGATCCGGGTGCACCTCTACGATGAGCCCATCGGCCCCTGCGGCCACCGCGGCCCGGGCCAGGGCCGGAACATAGGCCCGCTTACCCGCGGGGTGGCTGGGATCTACGATGACGGGCAGATGCGTGAGCTGCTTGAGGACTACCACGGCTCCGATGTCCAACACGAACCGGGTGTGGTTGTCGAACCCCCGAATGCCCCGTTCGCACAGGACCACCTGGCTGTTGCCCTCGCTGAGGATGTACTCCGCGGCGAGAAGGGTTTCCTCCAGGGTGGCACTGGGGCCCCGTTTGAGGAGCACCGGCTTGCGCAGGCGCCCCACATCCCGGAGTAGGGTGTAGTTCTGCATGTTCCGGGCCCCGATCTGCACCATATCCGCATATTGCGCCACCAGCTCCAGCTGCCGCGGGTCCATGGCCTCCGTAACCACCGGCAACCCCGTGGCCTCCCGGGCCTCCGCCAAAAGCCGCAGCCCCTCCTCCTCCAGCCCCTGGAAGGAATACGGGGAGGTGCGGGGTTTAAAGGCCCCTCCCCGGAGCATGCGGGCGCCGGATTCCCGCACCGCCCGCGCGGCATGCAAGATCTGCTCACGGCTTTCCACGGAGCACGGCCCCGCGATCACCACCAGTTCCTCACTGCCACCGAACCGAACCCCGCGGACTTCCACCACGGTGTCCTCCGGCTGGAATTCTCGGCTCACCAGCTTGTAGGGCTGGAGTACCTTCACCACCTTCTCCACACCCTCCATCGCTTCCAACATTCCCCGAAGCTGCTCCTTGGTCCGGTCATCCCCGATCACCCCGATTACTGTCCGGAGGTCTCCCACGGAGACGTGAGCCCGCAATCCTGCTTCCCGGATTCGGACGGCCACCGCCTCCACCTGCTCCGGATGTGCGTCCCGTCGCATGACCACGATCATGCCCATCCCTCCCAAAACAAGATCACCTCCCGTCCCGGCCGGGACGGGAGGTGAAGAGCTCCCGCGGTACCACCCGCATTCCGCCGGAGTACCCTCCGGCGGCCCTCTCGGGACGGGGCCCACGGCCCGATCCCGCCTGCTGCCTTCACGGGGCAGGACTCCCGTCAGCGCCTACTAGATCCCGCGGAAAACACGGGATCGTTCAGACTGCCCCTCACGGGTGAACTCGACCAACCCAGACCCTACCGTATTTCCACCTGCCCACGGCTCTCTGCAAGGGCCCCAGGTCCGTCTACGCGTCCCGATCCTCGGGTTTACCCCTACCCTATCCTCCCATCTCCGCCTCTGTCAACGGGGTGGTCCATGCACGTTGTTTATCAAGCCGACGCCCGTCCGCGGCCGAGAGAACGCGCCGGACCAGGCGGACAAACTGCTGCGCGCGCTCTCCCAATCCTCGACCCCGGAGGTAGATAAGGTCCACGTGCCGCTTGGGAAGGTCTGCCCCTGCAAGCCGCACCGGGATCAGGGTTCCTTCCGCTACCTCCCGACGGATGGCCATCTTGGGGAGAAGGGAAATCCCCACCTCCCGCTCCACCATCTTCTTCGCCGCCTCGATGGTATCCAGCTCCAGCACCACGTTGGGGAGCAAAGCCCGTTGGCGGAAGGCTGCGGTGAGCAGGGTCCAGTCGCTGCTGCCGCGATCGTAGAAGATGAGGGGTTCGCTGGCCACCTCCTCCAGCTGGACCCGCCCCGCGCGGGCGAACCGGTGCCGGGGGTAAACCACGAGGACGAAGGGGTCTTGGGCGAGGTGGATGGTCTCCACCTGCGGATGGGAGAGGGAACGCGCCAGTCCCAGCTCCGCTTCCTCGTTGAGCACCATCTGCAGAACCTCCCGGGAGTGCCCCGTGCGGATCAAGACCTTGCAGTCTGGGCACTCCTGCCGGAACCGTTTCACCACTTCGGGCAAGAGGTAGGTGCAGATGGTGGGAACCGCGGCCAGGGTGAGGGGACCCGCGGCGCGGGCAGAGCTCTGCTGGACCGCGTGCTGGCCCTCCGCCACCGCCTGGATGGCCCGCTCTGCGTATGGGAGCAGGGCCTCCCCTGCCTCCGTGAGGCGCACGGTCCGGCCGTCCCGCTCAAAGAGGCGTTTTCCCAGGACCCGCTCCAGGGCTTGTATCCGGGCGCTCACCGCGGGCTGCGAGAGGTATAAGGCCTCCGCAGCCCGGTGGAAGCTCCGGAAAGTGGCCACTGCCACGAACGCCTCCAGCTGGTGCAGCTCCATAGCCTCTCGATCATGAAATTTTATCACGGCGACCCCACCCCGGGGAGGGGAAAGCGGGCCACAGGACGCGTTCAGCCCTCTCCCTGGCCGTCGAAAGCGCCACGCGCCGAAGGGGGGTGCGAGTGAGCCGCGGGGAGGAGGGGGCTCGGTTCCACGGGGGAGAGCGTGCGTCGGTACTCCGGTTTCCAGCGGAGCCAGTGTCGCTCGAGGCTCCCAAACAGGCCGAAGAGGGCCAGAACGACGCCCACCACAAGGAGGACGAGGGCCAGGGTGAGGCGGGCGTTGTAAGTGCTCTGGGCAAAGGAGAGGAGGTATCCGAGTCCCCGGCTTGCGGCCACGAACTCTCCCACCACCGCACCCGTAAAGGCAAACCCAACCGCTACCTTAAGCCCGCTGACCAGCCACGCGGCCAGGGAGGGAAGGTACACCTCCCGCACCACGTCGGCAGGGCGCCCGCCGAGGGTGCGCACCCGGGCCACCAAGCGCGGGTTCACCTCCCGGATGCCGGTGTAGACAGCGAAGAACACCACCACACACCAAAAGGGTCGTACGCACATGCACCCAGAACGCCGCGTTCTGCACCAGCTCCATTAGGACGGTCGCCACCTCCGTGGGCGGAGGGAAGAGCATGGGATCCACGAACCGCAACCGGGCCACCAGCTCCCAAGCCATAAGTCCCACCAGGTAAACCCCTGCGCGCCTCATGCCACGCTCTCCCACCCCATCCGGGCCACCTCCCGTTGCAGGTCCTCCCAGATCCGGGTCAGGAGCTGACCAAAGCGGGGATCGGCCCGCAGCCCCATCAGATCCCGCGGTCGGTGAAAGGGTAGTGCCGGGCCAATGCCCGTAGTCCCACCCGCTCGAGCCAGCGGAGGGCCTCCTCCTGCGCATCAGCCCAGCGCGTACCCCGGAACCGCAGCCCGAGGGCCACATTTTCCTGGGCGGTGCGCCAAGGCAGGAGAGCATCCTCCTGAAACAGGATCCCCACAGCCGGAGAAGGACCGATCAGGGGTTGGCCGAAAATGCGGACAGTCCCCTGTACGGGCCGCATCAGCCCCGCAATGCACCGAAGAAGCGTGCTCTTCCCACATCCGCTGGAGCCGACAAGGCCCACGAACGCCCCCTCCGGTACCTCAGATTGAGCTCGGAGAGCACCCGGTGAGCCCCATAGTCCACCGTGAGCCCGAAGACCTCCACAGCGTTCATAGGCCACCGACAATCTCGTTGGAGACCAGCTCCTCCACGCGTACCTCACCCTGCAACACCCCCGCCTGCCGTTGGACCTCCACCACCCGCCGCACCGCGTCCAGGTGGATGCGGCCCTCCTGCGGGTACAGGGAACGCCGGTACCGGGCCAATACCTGCTCGCAAAGATCCCGTTCGCCGCCTGCGATCATCTCTGGGGGAAGCGCCTGCACCGCCAGCTTAGGAGTTGCGTAGTGGACATAGCGAAGCGCACGGGTAAGGGCCCGGGCGATGGCCTGCATCTCTTTCAGGCGGATGGATTACTCATTGGGGCGTACCGCCACTCCCATGAATTCATACGGGCCCCCGAGGAAACGCTCCGCCTGCTTGAGATCCATGAGGTTTACGAGCACCCGACCACCCGCCCGCTCGATCAGGGTCAGGGCAGGCTCCTGTACCATGCCCGCGTCCACATGCCCCACCCAGAGAGCCTCAAAGAGGTTTGGGTCCAGCACTGCAAACTGCACCCGTTCGGGCCATACCCCCGCCCGACGCAGGAGGGAGAGGGCGAGAGCGTGATCGGCGTTGCCGAGCCCGGAGACGCCGATGGTATGGCCCACCAGGTCTTTGAGATCCCGGATCGCGGGAGCGGTGCGCGGAGCGGTGGCCAGGGCGAACAGGGGCAGGCGACCTCTGGAGAAGAAGCGCACGATGCGAGCTCCTCGGGCAAAGGCCGCGAGGGCTACGTCGAAGGAGGTGGCCGCATAGTCTACGGCTCCACCGAGCAGCGCCTGCATGGCCGCCGTTCCGCCCCGGAAGTACACGAGCTCCACCTCCAGCCCCTGGTCCGCGAAGTACTTCTGGAACCGGGCTACCTCGTACGGTACGACGCACAGCAACTGTCCGCACAGCCCCAGCCGAATCCTCCGCGTTTGGCCCCAACTGGGCAGACCCCATCCCGCAAGCCCCATCACCCCCGCCCGCACCATCCAGGTCAGGAAGGTCCGGCGGGAAATCCGCACGTTTTCCGGCTGGGATCGCTCCTCTTGGAAGAGCTCCTGGCAGCAGCCGTACCTCCTCTCGACCGAACGCGAAATACGCATCTTCCACTCCCCCCGATGTTGGACTCTCGAAGGCCGGAGAGCGGAGGCTAGGCGGAAGAGGACTCCCGCCTACCCCCGCCGGGGACACAAGGGGCAACAGCAGGGAAGAGGCATACGAGGCAAACGGCCTGCAACCATCCTCAAGAGGGTTCTACCACGGTTTTGGAAGAGGCCAAGGACTCCCGCAGGGGAAACCCCGGGAGGCTCCGTACGGCCTCGGTGAGGTCGTGGGGTCGATCCACGTCGTGCATCAGCCCCAAAGTCCGGATCTCCCGTACGACAGCGCCTGCGGCCACCAGCTGGCTTCGGTGACGAGCGGCGCTGTGGGGACCGAAACGGGGCGTCCAGGCAGACGCGGGGGGGAGGAGCAGGGCGTTGGTGCCGCCGTCCCGGGAAGGTGCCAGCACCGCCGCGTTCCAGGCCTTCCCCAGACGGACCATCCGAGCCAGTTCCTCCGGACGAAGCAAGGGCAGATCCGCCGCGACGATCAGGCACGCTTCCTCCCCCCGAACCAGGGCCAGGGCCCGTTCGAGGGTCTGGTTGAGGTTCTGCCCCAGCTCCGGCAAGAAACGCGTCCCGTACCGTCTACCGAGCTCCGTGGTCCATGGATCTCCACCCACTAGGAACACCTCGGAGATTCCCGCTTCCCGGCAGCTGCGGAGCACCCGTTCCAGCATCCAGAGGACAAGCCGCATCCGTTCTTCGGATGGGAGAACGGGGGCGAGCCGGCTCTTCGCGGCCCGCAAGGGTTTGATGGGGATCAGAACGCGCATCGGCTATTCTCGGACTTCCATCATCTCCAGGAGGTGCCGGGCAAGCACCCGTCGGTCCTCCGGGGTTCGCATCACCGTCTCGGCCACCACCGCCCGCAGTCCCATCCGCTCCACCTCGGGAGCCAACGCCGCATCCACAGCATCCAGGATAAACACCTCCACGAGATCCCTGTAGAGCGCTGCCACCCCCACCGCGTCGGGTCGGTGGCCGAGGGTCCGCATCATGGCGTCCGCGGGGCCCTTGAGGGCCTGACCTGCCACGAGAGGGCTGATGGCTGCCTTTCGGGCGGGGCTGCGCCGGATGGCGTTCCGGATTCCCGGAACCGCCAGGATGGGACCGATGCTCACGAACGGATTGGAAGGACCGAGCAGGATGATCCCGGCATCCTCGAGGGCTTCCAGGACCTCTGGAGTTGGGCGGGCCTCCTCGATGCCCGCGAACCGGATCCCCTGCACCGAATCCCGGTGGCCCCGCCGCACGAAGTACGTCTGGAAATCCATCTCCCCTTGTGGCGTCTGGATCATCGTACGCACGGGATCATCGGTCATCGGCAGGATCCGGTAGGGCACGCCCAGCGCCCGGCCAAGCCGCTGCATGACCTCCGTGAGCCGCATTCCCTGCTCGAGCCAGGCGGTGCGCACCAAAGCGGTGGCCAGGTCTCGGTCTCCCACCCGGAACCACGGATCTTCGCCGTACGCCGCGAGCCGCTCCAGAACCGCGAAGGTGTCTCCCCGGATTCCCCATCCCCGCCGTGGATCTACTTCCCCGGCCAGGGTATAGAGCAGGGTATCCAGGTCGGGGCAGATGCGCAGCCCGTACCAGTCGAGGTCGTCCCCCGTGTTGCCTACAATCACCAGTCGCTCCGGAGACAGGAGAGCGGCCAAGCCCTCGGCGAGCTTTGCACCTCCGCCACCCCCGGACAGGAGGACTACTAGATCACCCACAGGACCTCCTCCAGGGCCTTCCGGGGGGGAAGGGGCGGGTGGTGTCGGGGGTACCCGATGGTGATGAGGGCCTGGGGCTCCCAAGTGCGCGGCAACCGGAGGATCCGGCGCACGAGTCCCTGGCAGAACAGGGGCGCGCAGCACCAGCAGGCTCCCAACCCCAGGGCATGGGCCGCCAGGAGCAGGTTCTGGATGGCCGCGGCCACGCTCTGCACGGCCATGGTGTGCTCCGCCCGCCGCTGGTGGGGGCGGGGGTACACATCCATGCCCTCCATGGTGAGGCAGGGCATCACCAGGAGCGGGGCCGCGGTGAAGCGCTCCAGGGAGAACCGCACCTCCACCTGGATTACCTTCTCATCTATCCCCCGCTCCCGCATCTCCCGTTCCCACCGCCGGGCCATGGCCTCCACGAGGCGTCTACGGGTCCGCAGATCCTGGAGCACCACGAACCGCCACGGCTGAGCGTTATGGGCAGAAGGGGCCAGGATGGCAGCCAGGAGCAACCGCTCCACCACGCCCTGTGGAAGGCGGTCGGGGGTGTAGAACCGCACGGACCGTCTCCCGGAGAGCACGGACCAGAAGGAAGCTTCTGGGGCCTCCCTCATCCCCCAGTCCCTGCCATGGCCCGGCCCGGTTCCGTCATCCTGGCGGGATCCAGGATTCGGGCCAGTTCGTCCTCTGAGAGGCCGGTGCGCTCCCGAGCCACCTCCCGGATGGTGCGCCCTGTCCGGGCGGCTTCCTGGGCGATCTTCGCCGCGGCGTCGTAGCCCACCACGGGTGCCAGGGCGGTAGCGAGCATGAGTCCCCGCTCCACGGTCTCCGGCCCACGGCCCGTGGCCCGCAGTCCCGCCACACACTGCCGGGCGAAGTTCCGGCTGGCGTTGGCCAGCACGGTGACGGCCTCCAGGAGGTTGTGGGCCATCACGGGCATCATGGTGTTCAGCTCAAAGTTTCCCCAGGAGTTGCCCACGGCCACCACGAGGTCGTTGCCCAGCACGTGCGCGCAAACCTGGATCACGGATTCCGGGATCACGGGATTGACCTTGCCGGGCATGATGGAGGACCCCGGCTGGACCGCCGGGAGCTCCAGCTCAGCAAGGCCCGCGTGCGGACCAGAGCCCATCCACCGGATGTCGTTCGCGATCTTCATGAGGGCGGTGGCATACGCCCGCAGGGCACCGCTACAGAACACCACGGCATCCAGGCACGCCTGGGCCTGGAAGTGGTTGTCCGTCTCCCGCAAGGGCATCCTCAACGCCTCCGAGAGGCGGGCAATGACCCTGCGGGCGAACTCCGGATGCGCCCCGATCCCCGTGCCCACCGCCGTTCCTCCCAGCGGCAGCTCGCAGAGCTCCTCCTCCGCCTTCTGCAGACGGCGCAGGGCCCGCTCAACCTGTCCGGCATATCCCAAGAACTCCTGTCCCAGCCGGATGGGCGTGGCGTCCATGAGGTGGGTGCGGCCGGTTTTGATGATGGGCATAAATTCCTCCGCCTTCTGCCGAAAGGCCAGGAGGAGTTCCTGCAGGGCTGGACGGAGCTCGTCCCGGAGCAACATCAGGACCGCAAGGTGGATGACGGTGGGGATGACGTCGTTGCTGGACTGTCCCAGGTTCACGTGGTCGTTAGGGTGCACGAGCTTACTGCCCCGCTGCCCCCCGAGGAGCTCCGTGGCACGGTTTGCGATCACCTCGTTGGCGTTCATGTTCGTGGAGGTTCCGCTTCCGGTCTGGAAGATGTCCACCACGAACTGGTCGTCCCACCGCCCGTCGGCCACCTCCTGGGCCGCTTGAGCGATGGCCTGTGCCACCCGTGCATCCAGTAGCCCCAGCTCCCCGTTGACCTCCGCCGCGTACCGCTTGAGGAGCCCCAGGGCCCGCAAAAAGGCCCGGGGAAACCGCAAGCCGCTGATGGGAAAGTTCAGCACGGCCCGCTGGGTGCTGGCGCCGTACAGGGCTTCCGCGGGGACCTCCATCTCGCCCAGGGAATCCCGCTCCACGCGCACACGGGCTCGGTCCTCCCTCATGGTTCTCCCTCCTCCATACGATTTTCCGCCCCTCCCACTTTCGGTTCTAGCGCCCGGGACGCCTGGCGCAAGTGCTCCAGGGCCCGGACGCGCTGGTTGGAGACGGCGGCCACCTCCGGTCCCATGCGCTCCAGTTCCCTCTCCGCCGCGCGCACCGCATCCCGCACCGCCCCCAGCCTGCGCTCCCCCTGTCCCAACCCGCCAAGTCCCATCCGCTGTCCCAGGAGGTATAGACTCGCCACGAAGGGAGCCAGGAGGGTGTACGGTACGAGAACGACCCGGTCCGAGACCAGGTCGCGCAGGGCGCTGCGGCACAGGGCGTAGACGGGATCCGGAACCACGGCCACCCCGAACCCCGCACAGGAGGGGTCCAGCAGGTAGCGTTGGGCGATCTCCTGAGCTCGCTCCCGGACGGATCGTACCAGCCGCCGCTCCACCTCCCGACGGGCCACCTCATCCGCGGCCTCCCAGGCGGACAGGAGCTCCGGAGCCACCAGCTTGCTGTCCAGTGGCACCAGAAGGCCTCCGGGGAGCACCAGGGCGAACTCCACCTCCCCGCCCCCCATGCGCACCCGCTCCCGAATCCAGCCCTCCGGGAGCCAGCTCAGATGCGCCTCCATCCATCGTTCGCCAAGCCGCCCCCCGCCCCGGCCGAGCAGGGCGGACACCAGCTTGCCCACGTCCTCTTCCACCTCCAGCAGGCTGCGCTCCACCATGACCAGCCGTTCCACCTGTCGGGTCACCCCTTCCAGGGTGGCGTGGAGAGCTCCCAACTGCTCCGCTGTCCTCCGCAGGGGATCTCCGGAGTGCTGGGAGATGGCGGAGGCAAGGCCTGCCAGCCGGATCTCCAGACGCACGAGGAGCAGGAGGAGGATGCCGAGCCCCGCGAGGGCCATCCCGAAGATCAGCGGATCAACCGTCATTCCCGCCGCCGGAGGCGTGTTTCTCCAGCAAGGGGAGGAGTTCCTCGAGGGTCCGGATGAGGGGGACATCGGAGTGCTGATACACGTAGTCCCGATCCAGCAGAACCGGGTGGATCCCCGCCGCCCGGGCTCCCTGAACGTCCGCCTCGTAGGAGTCGCCCACGTGCACGCTCAAGTGCGGCTCCAACCGGAGGGCGTCCAGGGCCACCCGGAAGATGCGGGGATCGGGTTTGGCGGCCCCCACCACGGCGCTCGCCACCACCACCTCAAAGGCGTCCAGCAGCCCCACCCGGCGCAGTACGTCCGGCAGATCCGGCTCCCAGTTGGAGACCACCCCAAGCCGGTACCCGCGGCGCCGCAGCTCCTCCAGGACCCGCGGGACCTCAGGGTATGGGGTGTACTCGGGACGCACCTCCGCCAGGATCCGATGCATGCGCTCCGCCAGCTCCTCCTCTCGCCCCGGAACCTGCAGGTGGGCGATCATCTCCCGCAGGAACCGCCGCTCTACCTCCGGGTTGATCTGATCTGGCGCGAGCGGGGCAAATAGGTCGCTCGCCCGCGCGTACGCCCGCTGGAGCGCCTCACGATCGAGGGCCACGTCGAAGGCCGCAAGCGCTTCCTCCCAGATGTCGAACCAGGAGGGTCGCCCCTCCAGGAGGGTATGCCCTGCATCCAACAGGACCGCCCGAATGCCCACCGCGTATCCCTCCGCTTTCCCTCACGGAACCCAGCTCGCCACGGGGCTATTGTACAAGGTGCGCCTTCTGCCCACAGGCGTCCCCCTCGGGGGGCGCGTTGACACGGATCCGAAGCCTGGGCTACCGTAGAGCTGCAAAAATGATCTTTTTGTCCGTAATACGGACGAAACCCACTAGCCGGGGACGTGGGAATCTGGATCCCCCGGATCTCGCACGGACCTCCAGGAGGATGACGATGTCCCCCGCAGAACATCCGGAAGCCCCTCTGTCGGAGATCCTCGAGGGATTTCGTTCCATCACCACGCCCTCCGTGGCGGATGCCGTGGATCGGGTGGTGCACCGTCCGGGCTTCATGTCCCACGAGATCAAGCCCGTGGTACCGGGAAAGCTGGTGGGGCCCGCGGTGACGGTCCTGGAGGGGCCCGGTCTCCAGGCGGGGCCCCCGCAGCACGCCCTGGAGGCCATCGACACCGCTCCTCCGGGAAGCATCCTCGTGATCGGAATGGTGGATCCTGCGCCCGCCCGGGATGTCGCCTGTCTGGGCGGACTGATGGCCACGGCGGCGGTGGTCCGGGGGCTTGGGGGAGCCGTGCTGGACGGGGGGGTGCGGGATGTGGAGGAGATCCGCCAGCTGGGCTTTCCCGTGTTCGCCCGCAGCGTGGTGCCCGCCACCACCGTGGGACGCTACGCCAGCCTGGCCCGGGGAATCCCGATTCTGTGTGGAGGAGTCCTGGTACGGCCCGGAGACATCCTGGTGGGAGACGCGGACGGTGTGGTGGTGGTACCCCAGGAGCACGCCGCGGAAGTCCTGGCGGTGGCCTTGGAGATCGAGGAGACGGAGCGGCGCATGAGCGCCCGGATCCGGGAGCTGGGATCCATCCGACGCGCCCTGGAGGAGCTCGGACGCATCTAGTTTAGGAGGAAGGGTGCCGGAACTGGTCACGCTGGGAGAGCCCATGGTGGAGTTCGCGGCCCTGGAGAAAGGGCCCTTGGAGGAGGTCACCACCTTCCGCCGCGGATGGGGCGGGGACACCAACAACGTGGCGGTAGCCGCCGCGCGCCTGGGGATGTCCGCAGGATGTATCACCCGGGTGGGCCAAGACGAGTTCGGGCGCTCCCTGCTCACCTTGTGGGACCGGGAAGGGGTAGACCGCTCCCAGGTGGTGGTGGATCCGGAGGGATACACGGGGATCTACTTCATCAGCTTCGACGCCATGGGGCGGCATGCCTTCGCGTACTACCGAAAGGGCTCCGCGGCGAGTCGCCTGTGCCCTGAGGACGTGGATCCCAAGTATGTGGGGGACGCCCGGGTGCTCCATACGAGCGGCATCACCCAGGCCATCTCGCCCACCGCGCGAGCCGCGGTGGAGGCCGCCGTGGCCATCGCACGGGCAGGTGGGGTCACGGTGAGCTACGACCTGAACCTCCGGCCCCGGCTGCTTCCCCTCCCGGAACTCCGGGCGGCAGCCCACGCCATCCTGCCGCAGGCCGATCTCGTCTTCCTCAGCCTGGAGGACGCCGCCTACCTGGACGACACCTGCTCTCCCGAAGTACTGGTGGAACGGCTCCTCGAACGGGGACCGCGCCTGGTGGCCCTGAAGATGGGGGAGCAGGGCTGTTTGGTCACAGACGCCTCGGGAACCCGGGTTCGCCTCCCCGCGTATCCCGTGCAGCCCGTGGACACCACGGGAGGGGGAGACGCCTTCGACGCAGCCTTCCTGGTGAAGTGGACGCAGGGAGCTTCCCTTCAGGAGGCCGCGCGGTTCGCGAACGCGGTGGGGGCCCTGGCGGTGTGCGGCTTGGGGGCCGTGGCCGCGCTTCCCCCCTTGGCCAGAGTGGAAGCCTTTCTGCGAGAAGGACAGCATGCTACAGGAAGGAGGGGATCGGAATGAACAGAATGTCTTGGAATCGGGCCGGAGCGGTCCTCGTTCTCCTGCTTGCGGCCCTGGCGCTGGCCTTCCTCCCTGTCACACAGGCCGCCCCCGCCCTCACGCGGTTGCGGGTAGGGATCGTGGCCGCTGTTGACCAGCTGGGTGTTCCTGTGGCCTTGGATCTGGGGCTCTTTGAGAAGTGGGGGTTAGACGTCACCATCGCCACGCCGTACCCCACGGGCGTGGACCTCCTCAACGCCCTGCAGGCGGGGGAGATCCAAATGGGGCAGGTGGGAGTCCCCATGATCGGTGCGGTCCTCCGGGGCATGGATTTGGTGATTCTCGGGAACTACAGCGGCAGCGCGGTCCGGCTGGGCGGGGACCACACCATGGCCCTGGTGGCCCGTCAGGGCAGCGGGATTCGGACCATCCGGGATCTGCGTGGAAAGCGGATCGCGGTGTCCTTTGGGACCATCAGTCACCTGTACATCCTCGGCATCCTGGAACGGGCCCGGCTCGCCGTGAACGACGTCGTCCTGGTGAACACGCCCCCCGCGGAGATGCCTGTAGCCCTGCGGGGTGGAGCCGTAGACGCTTTCGCCACCTGGGATCCGTGGCCGGTGATCGCCCTTGCGAACGTCCCGGGGAGCTACGAGGTAGTCCGGGACGGCGGATTCATCGGCTTCATGGGGTTCAATATTGCCCTGCGGTCTTGGGCGGAACGCAACCAGGAGACCATCGAGCGGTTCCTGGCGGCCCGGGCCGAGGCGGACAAGTTCATGCGGGCGGAGTCCGTGAAGACCGCGGTGATCGCCGTGCGCTGGTTACCGGGACTGCGACCTGAGGTCGCGCTCCGGGCGGTGCGCAACAACCTGCCCACGGTGGACATCCGGATCTCCTGCTACAACTACCTGGCCCTACACAACGCGGTGCAGACCCTGCATCGGTTGGGATTCATTCCCGGCACTTTCGACGTCAACCGGGTGTTCATGCCCGAACCCATCCTCAACGTGATGCGCCGCCACCCGCAGCTCTTCGAGGATCTCCCTCCCATTCCCCCACGGGCCCGGGTGGGTCCGGGGTTCGTCTTCCGGGGAAGCTGCCCGTAGCGCCCCGTTGCGGAAGGAGAGATGCAACCTTCGGTCCGAGCTCCCTTCCTCAGGTGGCTCCGGGAAACAGCGTGGTTCGTGGGTCCCTTCCTCGTGCTCCTGGGGGTGTGGTGGGCGGCTGTCCGGATCTCCCATGTGCCGCTCCGGGTCTTCCCTGCGCCCGGAGATGTGGTGCAGGCGCTTCAGGCACAGGCACGCACGGGTGCCCTGTTGGCCCACGTGTGGGCCAGCCTGCGCCGGGTGGGAATCGGGGCCTCCCTGGCCGTGGCCACGGGCATTCCCCTTGGGATTGCCATCGGCACCAACCGCACCATCGCCGCCCTCCTTACCCCCATCCTCCGGTTCTTCTCCGTATTGGCGGGCATTGCCTGGATCCCCCTCGCCACCCTTTGGTTCGGCTACGGGTTCGGCGCCATCACCTTCATCATCTTCAACGCGGTCTTCTTCATCGTGCTCTACAGCACCATCCTGGGAGTCACCAGCATCCCGCAGGTCCTGCGGGATGCCGCGCGGAGTCTGGGGGCGAACCCGTGGCAGGTGCTCACGGAGGTCCTCCTGCCCGGGGCCCTTCCCAACATCGTCACCGGAATCCGAACGGGAATGGGGTTCGCCTGGCGTGGACTCATCGCCGCGGAGATCATCGCCACCAACGCGGGACTCGGGTACATGCTCTTCTTAGCCCGGGATTTCTACCGCACGGAGGTCATCGTGCTGGGCATGATCCTCATCGGGGCTACATGGGTGCTCATCGATCGCCTCCTCCTCGCCCCTGTAGAGCGCCGGACCATTGAACGATGGGGGCTTGCACGTCCGGCCACATGAGGACCCTTGTCCCTCGAGCTCTCCGCCGCCTCCTCATGCACCCCGCCCTGCAGGGAGGCGGTCCATTCCTCCTGCTCATCGCCCTCTGGGCCCTGGTGGCGGAGCTGGGGATCTATCCCCGGGCCTTCTTCCCCAGCCCGTGGGAGGTGGCTTCCGCCTTCTCTGCTCTGGTGTACAAGGGGGTCCTCCCCGCCTATCTGCAGGACAGCGTGACGAGATTGGCGGTGGGCGCCGCGGCAGGGACCGCGGTGGGGATCCCCCTCGGGTTCCTCATCGGACTCCACCCCGCGAGCTATCGGTTCTTCTGGCCGCTCGTCCTCTTCTTCCAGGCCATCGGGGACATCGCCTGGCTTCCCATATTGCTCATCTGGTTCGGATTCACCCTGACCACCGTGACCTTCGTCCTCGTGTACACCGTGATCTTTCCCATGATCTTCAACACCGCCCTCGGTGTCCGTTCCGTCCCCCTGGAGATGATCCGTGCGGCTCAAAGCCTGGGGGCCTCCCCTATCCGGGTTCTCTGGGAGGTGCTCCTCCCGGGGGCGCTTCCCAACATCATCACAGGACTACGGAACGGCCTCGGCTACGGGTGGCGGGCCCTGATCGCCGCGGAGATCATCGTGGGCACCAGCGGCATCGGTTTCATGATGTTCGACGCGCGTCGAAGCGGCAGCGTGGTGGAGATGATCCTGGGGATGATCCTGCTGGGGCTGCTGTGGTACGCGGTGGACGCATGGGGGCTGCGTCCCCTGGAACAGGCGACCATTGAACGGTGGGGCCTCGTGCGTCCCGCCTCCTGAGGGATCTCATGGAAGGGTTGCTGATCCGCAACCTCACAAAGATCTACTACGACCCGTATACGGGCCAACACGTGGTGGCGGTGGAGGACGTCTCCCTCACCATCGGACCGGGGGAGTTCGTGGCCATCCTGGGGCCCAGCGGATGTGGGAAGACTACCCTCCTGAACATGGTGGCTGGGTTCGTTGCCCCTACCCGGGGAGAGATCCTCCTGAACGGACGTCGGATCACGGGCCCGGGGCCGGACCGGGGAGTGGTGTTCCAGAGCTTCGCTCTCTTCCCCTGGAAGACGGTCCTGGAGAATGTGGCGTTCGGGCTGAAGATGCGCGGCCTAGCCCGGGTGGAGCGGGAACGGATCGCTCGGGAGTACATCGCCCTGGTGGGCCTCGAGGGGTTCGAGCACCGGTATCCCCACGAGCTCTCCGGCGGCATGCAGCAGCGGGTGGGCGTCGCACGGGTGCTGGCCAACAATCCAGAGCTCATGCTCATGGATGAGCCCTTCGCCAGCGTGGACGCGCAAACCCGGATGACCCTCCAGGAGGAGCTGGCCCGCATCTGGGAACTCCGGCATCCTACCATCCTCTTCGTCACCCACGACGTGGAGGAGGCGGTGTTCCTCGCCAACCGGGTGGTGATCCTCACCCACCGACCCGGGCGTGTGCGCGCGGTCCTCGAGATTCCCCTCCCAAGACCTCGGAGCTGGCGGGATCTCCTGGAGGATGCCACGTACAAGACGCTGGTGGCCCACGTCTTTGACCTGCTACGGTCCCCGCAGGAGCCCTCCCGCCCGGCACAAGAGCCCGCCTCCCTTCCTCCCTCCCGTGCAGGAGAGCCGCAAAAGCCCTGGTGGCGCCGATTTCTGGAATCGCGCCTGGGACGGGCGCTGGTGCTGGCAACCCTCGCAGTAGGGAGCTGGCAGGGATGGCTGGAGCACCAAGCCCGCAGGAAGATCCCGGCTTTCCTGGAGCACCACCTCTCCCCACGGGGAACCGTGGATCTCCTCGTGGAGCTCCCCTTCCCTCCGGAACGATTCCACATTCTCGTGCTGCAACGCTTCGGTCGGATCTCCGGAACCCGGGAGCACGCGGTGGAGCTCCGCAGCGTCCCCCTCTCCAGGGTACGGGACATCGCCCGGTTCTACTGGATCCGCGGCCTTGTCCTCCTCCCGGACGTCCCCCAGGTTCCCCCGTAGGGCCCCTTCCCTGAAGGAGAGGGATCGGGCAGCTCCACACGCCGGAGCACGGAGGCGATGGTGGACGACGAAAACCCCCGCCGTGCCAGGTACGCGCCCAACCGCCGGGCGGCCACCTTTGCCTCCAGGCCCCGGTACACCCGCAGCCGTGCCCGGGCCAGCCGCTCCGCCAGCTCCGTCTCGTCCTCCCCCTGAACCAGTTGGAGGGCCTCCTCCGCCGCCTCCCGGCCCACGCCCTTTGCCAGCAGCTCCTGCCGGAGCCGACCGACGCCAAACCTCCTCGTGGCCCGCCGGGACATCACCCACAGGCGCGCGAACTGGAGGTCATCCAGCAATCCCTCCTGTTCCAGCCGCTGGAGCACCGCTCGAACCACCTCTGGATTCCCCAGGCGGGCGAGCCGCTCGCTGAGCTCTGCCGTAGATCTGGGACGGCGGGCGAGCAGCCGAAGGGCCCTTTGGTAAACGCGGCGTGCTTGATCTGCCACGATTCAGGGAACCAGCAGGAGCTTGCCGGCGGACTCCCGGCTCTCCAGCCGGCGCTGGGCCGCAGCCGCCTCCGCGAGGGGGAAGGTCCGATCGACACGCACCCGGAGCTCCCCCGTCCGGACCCAACCCAGTACATCCCGTGCCCGCCAGAGCAGTTCCTCCCTGGTCGCGGTGTAGTGCAGGATGCTTGGGCGGGTGAGGAAAAGGGAGCCTTTCTGGCTGAGGACGAGGGGATCTACGGGCCCCACCGGCCCGCTCGATTGCCCGAAGGAAATCATCATGCCCCGAGGCCGCAGGCAGTCCAGGCTGCGGTCAAAGGTATCCCGTCCTACGGAGTCGTAGACCACCTGGACCCCTTGTCCGTTGGTGATCCGCCGCACCTCCTCCCGGAAGTCCACCTGGGTGTAGAGGATGACCTCGTCCGCTCCGGCTTCCCTGGCCAGCTGCGCCTTTTCCTCCGTGGAGACGGTTCCGATCACCCGGGCGCCTCGGCGCTTGGCCATCTGTACGAGCAACAGACCGGTGCCGCCCGCGGCCGCGTGGATGAGCACCGTATCCCCGGGCTGGATGGGGTAGGTGGAGTGGGTGAGGTAGTGCGCGGTGATTCCCTGGAGCATCACGGCCGCGGCCTGCTGGCTGGTGATCCCCTCCGGGATGGGAACGAGGCGCCAGGCGGGCGCCAACACGTACTCCGCATAGGTGCCCGGCACGTTCGTGAACGCGACCCGGTCTCCTACCCGTATTTCCCGAACCTCCGGTCCCACGGCTTCCACCACCCCCGCACCCTCCTGTCCCAGGGTGAGGGGCAGGTCGAGCCGGTAGAGCCCCTGCCGCTGATAGATATCGATAAAGTTCACGCCCGCGGCTTCCAGCCGGACCAAAGCCTGCCCGGGACCCGGCGTGGGCGTGGGGACCTCCTCCAGCCGTAGGACCTCCGGCCCGCCGTGTTCGTGGATGCGTACCGCCCGCATACATCCCTCCGCACGGATTTTTGGCCATGACGAACCCATTGTACAACCCAGGCCCGGAGACGCACGCATCTGCCCCCGGATCCGCGGCCCTGGCAGAGCTTTCAGGAACTACCCGAACAGGTCCCGCTCCCTCGGGCGAACCAGCGCCCGTGCGGATCCCCCGTCCCGCTCCACAGGCACTCCTCGGACGAGGACAAGCGGGCGGCGCTCCGAGGACTGCCCCATGAGGATCGTAGCTCCACTGGCCAGCTCGTCCGCCAGGGCCTCCACGGATGTACGGAGCACGTATCCGAAGAGGTCCCGCCGTCCGCGGTGATCCAGGAACGGAGATAGGCCCGCAAGCCCGATGCACACCCCTACCGCTCCCTCCCGGTGCGCCCGGCCGTGGGTGTCCGACACGATCACCCCGCACCGGACCCCGAAGGCCTGCTCGATGCGCTCCCGGATCTGGCACGCGGATCGATCCGGATCCTCTGGGAGGAGCACGACCTTTCCGGGGCCCGCGTTGGACTGGTCCACTCCCGCGTTGGCGCACACGAACCCGAGGCGGTGGCGGGTGATCAGCAGTCCGGGACGGCTGCGGAGCACCTCCCTAGACTCCTGCAGGATGACCTCCACAAGCCGCGGGTCCTTCCCCACTTCCCGGGCGAGGGCCTGGGCCCGCGGAGAGGGGTTTACGGCCTCCAGGGGGATCACCCGCCCCTCCGCGATGGAGACCACCTTGTGCGCGATGACGACCACGTCGCCATCCCTCGGGAGCAGGTTCTCCGCCGCCAGACACCCCACCACCACCCCCGGAAGGTCGTCTCCCGGTTGGACGAGGGGGAACCGCTCGGGGGCCCGATACCAGATCTCCATGGCCCGCGGCTGACCGTCCTTCATGGTAGCATGGCCTCCTCCGGCACCACCCAGAAGGCGGCGGACCACGCTCGGGCGCCGCTACGACCAACGCACTCCACGCGCACGAAACCCTCCTCGGCCCCTGGCTCGTACTGAGCCTCCGGGCCGCGGGCTTCGTGTCGGAGCCGTTGGTGGGCGTCGTAGAACCGGATCCACGAGGCGTCCGTCTCCACCACCACGCACCCCTTCCGAACCCCGAACCGCGCGGCGGGCCCCGTGCTCGCGTACACCGCCCCGTGCAGCAGCGCGGCACGAAGGGCCTCCTGGGTGATGCGCTCCACCCGGACCACAACCCACCCGCGGTTGAAATCCGTCTCCTCGTGGAGGTCGTCGCTTGCCACGGGGGCCACGGGGCACCCGGAACCGCACCGGCGGCAGGCAACCACCCACCGCCGGATGTCCTCTTCGGGATCCGAATGAGGATTCCACACCTCCATCAGGCGGTACCCCCGCAGGTGCCGGAGCGCGGCCTCCGTCCATTGGGCGGTCCAGAAGTTCCCCTTCCAGCTGGGGTGGTTCAGACAGGCAATGCCCCCCTGAGCGGCCACGTCCTCCAACAGGGCCTGGGCACTGCGTCCCTCCGGCAGCCGGTGCACGAACAGACAGCCGAGGTGCGGGCCCAGGGGCCGCACGGGCCGGGGGACGGTGCGCTCCACCCCGGGGATCACGCAGAAATCACCGTCCTCCGGCGCTTCCACCCGCGTGATCCGGTCATGATCTGTAAGAGCGAGGAAGGCGTACCCCGCCTGGCGGTAGCGGTCCACCGCCTCCTGGGGCCGGAGTCGCCCGTCCGAGGCGGTGGTGTGGCAGTGCAGCTGGGCCTTGCACTCCCTGCCTGGCACCGCATATGGATCGAGAATGCGAAGGGGCTTCGTACGCACCCGTGAGCCTTCCGCGCTTCTGCGGTTACAATGACGGAAGAGGGAACGGGGCGCAGGAGGGAGCTCCATGCGGGTGCGGGTTCGGCTCTTTGCCGTCTACCGGGAGGCGGTAGGGACCTCCCTCCTGGAACTCCGCGTGGATGGGGCGGCCACCCCCGCCTCCGTGTGGGCCCAGCTGACGGCGCGATTCCCGACCCTGCGTTCCCTGCCCGCTCCCCGCTTCGCGGTGCAGGATGCGTACGTCGCGGAAACCCATCTCCTCCGGGACGGAGACGAGGTGGTGCTGATCCCACCCGTGAGCGGTGGATCTGAGATCCTCGTGGACCTCACGGAGGCCCCCATTCCCGTGGAGGACCTGTTGCGCCACGTGCGGCATCCGCACGCGGGCGCGGTGGTCCTGTTCCTGGGGACCGTGCGGCAGAACGCCCGGGGACCGCAGGTGCTGCACCTGGACTATGAGGCATACGACGCCCTCGCCCGCAAGGAGATGCTTCGGATCGCGGAGGAGATCACGGCCCGGTGGCCGGTGCTGCGGGTGGCCCTGGTGCACCGGCTGGGACGCCTGGAGATCGGGGAGATCAGTGTGGCGGTGGCGGTCTCCGCCCCCCATCGGAGGGAGGCCTTCGAGGCGGGGCGGTACGCCATCGATACCCTCAAGGTGCGGGTCCCCATCTGGAAGAAGGAGGTGTGGACCGCGGGAGCCCGCTGGGTGGGCGTGGACGAACCCCGCGTCCGGTAGCGCCCGTAGGAGGTGCACATCCGCGGGGCTCACGGACGCACGCTTGCCGCCTGCTCGGCCTCCCGGTACACGTCCATCATCCGGCGGTAGTTGGCCGCTACCTGGCTGGCGGCCTCCTGCCGGCTCACCTTTCCCTGCAGGTACCCCTGCACGGGATCGTGCCAGATGGTGCGGCCGATGGCGAAGCCGATGTATCCGGGGACCCCCGCGCCCGCCCGGAGCCAACGCACCACCGCGGCTTCATCTGCACCTCTTCCGAGCACCACGCAGGAGATCGTGTCGCGGCCGCCGCTTCGCACCTGGGCGGCCACCTGCTCGCAGTCCTCCCTCCGGTCCAGCCCCTCGATCTTCCACACGTCCGGCTCCACCCCTGATCCCTGGAGCTCCCGGACCGCGGCCACCATGAGCCTGGGGCGGATCTCCCGATCGTAACGGCCCGCATCCCCCCCCACCTCGGCCAGCTGGTGTTCCTCCGAGGGCACCAGCAGTTCGAAGAGGAACCTCCGACCGCGCTCGTGCAGCCAGTCGGAAAGCCGCCGGAGTCTTTGGGCCTGGCGTTGGTTCAGAGCTCTATCCCCTTCCGGGTTGTAGCGCACCAGGACCTTCGCGAAGGTGGGGTCGAAGGCCTCGATGTGCTCTCCGAAGGCCTCCCCGTACTCGAAGTCGAACTCCTTCTGACCCGACTTCTCCACGGGCATGGCAAGGAGATATCCCTTGCCCCTGGCGGCCCGGGCGATCTCCGCACCGAACTCCTCATCCACCAGGATCCCGCAGGCATCCCGAGGGGCTCCCTCCGCCAGGGCCCGCTCGAACCCTTCGAAGATCACCGCCTTGGCCTCCGAAATCCTGCTCCGTTCCTCCGGGGTGGGTTCTCCGGACACGCCCACAAGCCTCTTGAAGGACTCCCGGTGATCGAAGGCCAGGATGTACAGGGGAGTCGTGTACCCGCGGGGCGCGCTCACGCCTCTCCCTCCTTTCCGAAAGCCACGGGCTCTAGGTCGATCTGAGCCCGTTGGAGCCGGCCGCTGTAGTCAATGTAGACGGATTTCCACTCCGTGAAGATGTCCAGCACCTGCAGTCCGCCCTCCCGGTGGCCGTTCCCCGTGAACTTGGTGCCTCCGAAGGGCAGGTGCACCTCCGCCCCGATGGTCCCATGGTTCACGTACACGATCCCCGTGTGGAGGTCCTCCACGGCCCGCATGGCCTTTTGGATGTCCCGGGTGAAGATGGAGGCGCTGAGTCCGTACGGCACGTCGTTCACGATGCGGATCGCCTCCTCCAGGTCCTCCGCCCGCAGGAGCACCACCACGGGGCCGAAGATCTCCTCCTGAGCGATGCGCATGCGGGGGTGCACTTCCGCGAAGACCGTGGGCCGGAAGAAGAACCCGCGGGCGAGGTCTCCCTCCGTGGCCCGCTCCCCGCCCACCAGCACCACCGCACCCTCCTCCCGGCCGAGGCGTGCATACCCCTCCACCTTTCGCAGCTGTGCCTCGCTCACGAGGGGGCCGACCTCGGTCTCCGGATCCAGGCCGTTTCCCAGCCTCAGCCGTCTTGCCCGATCCACCAGCACGTCTGCCACGTCCCCGTGGACCCTCGGGTGCACCACGACGCGGCTACAAGCGGTGCACCGCTGACCGGTGGTCCCAAACGCACTCCATGTGAGGGCATCCGCCACCAGATCGAGATCCGCGTCGTCCATGACGATGGCCGCGTTCTTGCCGCCCATCTCCAGGGAGACCCGCTTGCCCGTGCGGGCGCATCGCTCCGCCACCTGCAGTCCCACCTCCGTGGAGCCCGTGAAGGAGATGAGGCTTACGTCTGGGTGATCCACCAGGGCCGCGCCCACCTCATCTCCCCCCAGGACCAGGTTCAGCACACCAGGCGGAAGCCCCGCCTCCTCCAGCACCCGTACGAACTCCACGCCCAGGATGGGGACTTCGGGCGCGGGCTTGAAGACTACGGTGTTCCCGCACACCAGGGCGGGGACGATCTTCCAGCTGGGGATGGCGAAGGGGAAGTTCCAGGGGGTGATAACGCCCACGACCCCCACGGGCTGGCGCACGCAGTAGGCGATCTTGTTAGGCATCTCGCTGGGCGTGGTGTATCCGTGCAGGCGTCGGCCTTCGCCCGCGAGGAAGTAGGTCATGTCGATGGCCTCCTGCACGTCTCCACGGCTCTCGAGGAGGATCTTGCCCATCTCCAGGGTCATGAGCCGCGCGTAGTGCTCCTTGCGCTGCACCAGCAGCTCCGCGGCCCGATAAAGGATCTCCGCCCGTCGCGGCGCGGGAACCTTACGCCACTTCGGGAAGGCCTCCTTCGCCGCGGCCACGGCCTCCGCCACGTCCTCCGGTCCCGACCGGGCACAGATTCCCAGGACCTCCCCCGTGGCCGGGTTGAGGGATTCGAAGGTGGCACCGGAACGGGCCGGCACCCATCGGCCCCGGATGTAGTTAGGGTAGAGATCCGGCACCCCGCCTCACCTCAAAACCCGGCTCCGCGCCAGGATCCGGTCCGCGGCTCGGAAGAAGGCTTGAGCGGCCGTGGAGTCCGGGTGCGCACGCACGATGGGCTCCCCCCGATCGCTCCCCTCCCGCACCCGGGGGTCAAGAGGGATTTCGGCGAGGAGTTCCGTGCCGAGGCGTTCAGCGAGCATCCTCCCGCCGCCCTTCCCGAACAGGTAAAGGGGTTCTGCCTCCGGATGGGGTTGGTAGTAGGACATGTTCTCGATGACCCCCGCCACCCGCATCCCCACCTTCTCCGCCATGCGGGCCGCCCGCTGGGCCACTTCCACCGCGGCCTCCTGGGGGGTGGTCACGATGACCATTTCCCCCCAGGGCAACAGCTGCGCGATGGAGATGGAGACATCTCCCGTCCCCGGGGGAAGGTCCAGGAGGAGCACCTCGAGATCCCCCCAGTGCACCTCCTGGATGAAGGTGGCGAGGGCTTTGTGGAGCATGGGGCCCCGCCAGATGACGGCCTCGTTCGCCTCCACCAGCATTCCCATGGAGATGGCCCGTACCCCGTCCCGCTCCATGGGAAGGATCATCTGGTCGATCACCGTGGGCCGCCCCTGGATTCCCAGCATCTTCGGAATGCTGAACCCATACACATCCGCGTCCAGTACCCCTACCCGCAGGCCTCGCAGGGCCAGGGCTGCCGCCAGGTTCGCGGTCACCGTGGATTTTCCCACCCCTCCCTTGCCGCTCGCCACCGCGAGGACGCGCACACCGCTCTCCGGCCGGAGGAAGGAGGGGGGGCGGTCCGGCCCCTGCGGGGGCCGCAGCTTCTGAATGAGGGCCTGCCGCTGCTCCGGGGTCATGACGCCCAGGTGCACCTCCACTCTCTCCACCCCCGGGAGCTGACGCAGGCGCTGTTCGATGGACTGTACGATGGTCTCCCGAAGCGGACATCCGCCGATGGTGAGCAAGGCCTCCACCCGCACCACGCCGCCCCGGATCTGTACGTCCCGGACCATGTCCAGTTCCACGATGGAGCGGTGCAGCTCGGGATCCTGCACATCCCGCAGCACCTCCAGAACCTGTTCCCGGCTGAGGCCCTTCCGAGAGCCGAGCATGCCGCCTCCCCTCGGTCCGTAGTCACCTCCATGGTACCACCTCCCCCGTGGGCCGCAGGAGGATTCCCTCCTGCGGCCGAAGCCCAAGCGGAGCCCGCTCCGGGCCGAACCGGTCCAGGTGCGTGGAGAGGAGGATTTCGCCCGAAGCCTCCAGGGTTTGCATGCGCCCCGTGAGGTTCACAGCCACCAGCACCCGATCCGAATCCGTAAAGCGTTCGTACGCATAGACCCCCGGGGGTGCAGGAAGGGATCGGTACGCCCCCACGGTCAGGGCAGGGGTCTGCCGGCGGAGGTGGAGGAGGCGGCGGAGGAGCCGGAGCATGGAGTGGGGATCCTTCTCCTGGCTTGCCACATTTCGCACGGGGAAATCCACGGGGAGCGGCAGCCAGGGCGTTCCCACCGTGAAGCCCGCCCCTGGAGATCCGTCCCACGGCATGGGGGCCCGGGCCGCATCCCGGGACCACCGGCCCCCATGCTCCCGAAAGCCGGGGAGATCCTGTACCTGGTCGGGAGAGAGCTCCAGATCCCGGAGTCCCAGCTCGTCCCCGTAGTAGAGGGTGGGCGTACCCCGGAGGGTAAGGAGCAGGAGGTGGGCAAGACGGGTCCGCTCCTCCCCCAGGCGGCTTGCGACCCTGGGCCGGTCGTGGTTCCCCAGGACCCAGCTGGGCCAAGCCCATCCCGGCACGATGGATTCGTAGGCTCCTACCAAGGCCTGCAAGTCCTCCGCAGTCCACCGCTCAGGCGGGAGCTCCATCAGGGCGAAGTTGAAGGGGAAGTGGCACTCGGGCGCCTCCGGAGAGCCGTAGTAGGCTACGAGAATTTCAAACGGTGCATACACCTCCCCGATGAGGACGCGTTCCCGACCGGGCTCGCTGTACTGGTCCAATAAGGCCCGGAAGCGCCGGAGCACTTCGTGGGTCTCGGGCTGGTGCTCCGTGTGGACGTGCCGCAGCCGGTCTCGTTCCCGCATCCCCGGCCGCCACGCGGGGTTCGGTGGCTCGTCGCGGAAGTGTTCGTCCTCCACCAGGAGGGCGGCAGCATCCACCCGGAACCCATCCACTCCCCGCTCCAGCCAGAACCGCATCACCTCCAGCATGGCCTCCAGGACCTCCGGGTTGCGGTAGTTGAGATCGGGCTGCTCGGGCAGGAAGTGGTGGAGGTAGTACTGTTCCGTCTGCGGGTCCAGGGTCCAGGCGGGACCTCCAAAGAAGCTGAGCCAGTTGTTGGGATGGCCCCCGTTCGGATGCGGATCCCGCCACACGTACCAGTCCCGCTTGGCGCTCGTGCGGCTACCGCGGGACTCCACAAACCACGGGTGGAGGTTGCTGGTATGATTGGCCACGAGATCCAGGATCACCCGCAGGCCCCGCGCATGGGCCTCCATGAGCAGGCGATCGAAATCGGCCAGGGTGCCGAAAACGGGATCCACCCCGCAGTAATCCGCCACGTCATACCCGAAGTCCCTCTGGGGCGATGGATAGAAGGGGCTGAGCCAGACTGCCTCCACCCCTAGGTCCGCAAGATAGTCCAGGCGCCGGAGGATCCCGGGCAGATCGCCCACACCGTCTTCGTCGGTATCCTGAAAGGATCGAACATAGATGTGGTATACGACCGCCCTCCGCCACCAAGAAGCCCGTGGCCCAAGGCCGGCCAGTTCGGAACTAGCGCTGGGGGACGTACGACTTCCACGCAAGGCGGCAGTCGGAGCATTTGAGGGCGCCGTACACGTTGTAGTAGCTGGCGTACCCTGTGCTGGTGTCCGACTTGGCCAAGGTCATCTCGTCGTGGATGTGCGCGTGTTGGTAGCACAGCCCCCGGCCGCACGCGGCGCAGGTTCCTCGGGCCTCCTGGTCACAGAACCAACACCTCATGGTTGTCCTCCTGCTGGATCTGGTCTCCGGCCGATCGCCCCCCTCCTTACCCGCCGCACCTCCCTTCCACCTCTTCCAGCAGCCGACGGGCTGTCCCGGTCCGTGCATACAGCTGGGGAATCCAGGCGTCCCCCCAGAACAGATAGCAGCTCGTCTCCGCCTGGAGGACGGCCTCCCGTGCCTGTTCCAGCTTTTCCCGGGCTTCCGCCACCCCCTCTGCCCGCCGCCGGACCGTGTGGTACCGCCGGCTCACTTCCCACAGCTCCCGCAGGGCCTGTTGCTGGGCTGGGGATCCCGCCCACTGGGAGAAGTCCTCCCCGCCCCTGGGGCCGATGTTCCACGCGCCCCGCTCTACCCGCACCTCAGATAGGGGAGGGCTAGTCCACACGTACTCCGAAAGTAGGACGGGCCGGATGGACATCTGGCCCGCCCGCACCCGCTCCATGTATGGGGCGAAGAAGTGTCCCCAGAAGCCTGCCTCTTCGTGGATCTGCCGGAACCACCCGCCGTTCTCCCCGTCCGTCCAGGTGGTCACCAGGCATGGCCTGCGGGCTCCCGCGGTCCTGTGCCGCACCTGCTCATCCAACCAGGCAGGGTCGAGGCCGCTCTGCTGGGCGTTGCTGAGATCCCGATCCCGCGGCACGACCACGATCCGGATCCCGCGGTACTCCGCCCAGTGCGGATGGTAGAGAACGTCCTCCCACTCCAGGGTCTCCTTCGGCCGGACGTGCGCACCGTCCGCCACCACGTACCGGTATCCGTGCCGCACCAGCACCGGGATCATCTCTATGGAGAAGGCCAGCTCCGGCGGCCAGAAGATCCGCGGCTCCCGGCCGAACACCTCCAGGATCTTCTGCTTCCCACGCGCCACCTGATCCTCCCAGTCCTCCGGGGGGATGAGGGGGAACACAGGGTGGTAGTATCCCATGCCTACGATCTCGATGTTCGGCGTGTCCCGGTACTCTTCCAGCATGCGGGGGATGTCCACGATGTGGGCGTAGCGGGCCACCACGTGAGGATCCTGGAGTTGTTCCAGCAGGATCCCCGAAAACCCTACGCAGAACCGAGCCACATCCGGGTAGCGGCGGGCGTACTTCACGGGCCGCTCGTAGCACAGGAGGATCTGCTGAGCCTCCCACGGATTCGTTTCCATCAGCAGCGCCAGGTTCCCAGGGGGCTGGTGCATGTGGAGTCCCAGTAGGTGAAACACGCCGCCCACGGCGTCCCCCTTACGCCCCGTAGACGGAGAGAGTCTGCTCCGCCACCCGATCCCAGCTGAAAGCGGTTTCCACCGTCGCCCGCCCGTTCCGCCCCATCCACCGGGCCCACTCGAAGTCGTGGAACAAGGTCCCGATTCCCCACGCCACGGACTCCGCATGGGCATAGATCTTGAGGCCGTTCACGCCGTGCTCCACGTACTCGTCCGGGCCTCCGTTCCTCGTGGCCACCACGGGTTTCCCCGCGCTCCAGGCCTCCAGGACGGTGAGGCCGAAGGGCTCGTTCCGACTCGGCACACAGACCACGTCGCATGCCTTGTACAGGTCGATGAGCTCCCCGCCGTTCCGGTAGCCCAGAAATCGGCAGGCATGGGCTACCCCGAGCGCGTGGGCCTGTTGCTCGCAGCTCCCGCGCATGTCCCCATCCCCCGCGAATACGAACTTCGCCTGAGGGTGGCGGTGCAGGATCATGGGAACCGCGTTCACCAGGAGGTCCGGGCCCTTCTGGTACGTCATCCGCCCGCAGAACAGGACCGTGGGATCCAGGGGCCCGATTCCGTATCGCCCCTTCACGGTTCCCGCGTCGAGGAAGCCGTCGAAGACGTGGGGGTTGATTCCGTTGTAGATCACATGGATCTTCCACTCCGGGAGGTGGTAGATCCACTGGAGCTCCCGCCCGAGGGCGTGGGAGACCACGATCACCCGGTCCGCCCAATAGGTCCCCTGCCACTCGATGTCCCGGATGCGAGCGGATCTTCCCCCGAAGAACTGATTCCCGCATCGCCCGTACTCGGTGGAGTGCATGGTGAGGATCCCCCTCCGTCCCCTTCCCCACTTGATCCAGATCATGGCCAGGGCCGTCAGCCAGTCGTGCGCGTGGACCACGTCGAACCCCGCTCCCATGTAATCCTCTGTGGCGAACAGATGATGCACGAAGGAGCGGCACATGTTGTGGATCTCCTCCACGAAATCGGGGTTCAGGTCGAAGGGACATCGGTGATACCAGACGCCGTGGATCCGCTCTAGGTGCAGCTGTCCTGGACCCATGCGGGTGAATACGTGGACCTCATGGCCCTTGCGCTCCAGGGCCGCGGCCAGCTCCGTCACGTGCACCGCGACCCCACCCACGGCAATGGAGTGCAGGGACTCCCAGGCAAGCAGAGCAACCCGCATGGCCCTCCCCGACCGAACACGGGGGCGGAATCCATCCCTACGGGAGCGATGTGCTCAGGATCCTGTCACGGCGGGAAAAACAGGACAAAGCAGGTCCGCATTTCAACGGGTGGATCGGCTCCCCGGCGAGAAGCTACCACTCCCGGCGAGGGGCATCAAGCCCGAACTCCTGTCCCCGGGGTGTGGGCACCGCTCCGGCCCAGACGTACCTCCTCGAGGGTGGACCGGACTTCAGGGAGGGAATCCAGCTCGTCTAGGGCGTACCGGAGCCTTCGCCGCCAGTTCGGGTACTGGTGGTCTGCGGTTCCCGGGAGGTTCTGAGGCCTCCGCTCCAGCCAGAGGTCCTCCAGGTTCACCACCACGCACGCGGCCTGACTGGAAGCCAGGAACCGCAGGCTCGCGCGCAGGGCCTGTGTCACGTCCCCAGGATCCACCCCAAAGGCCCGCGCAAGACCCGCCACCACGCGTTCCCGATGCGTGCGCTCCCTCCACGCCTGTTCCGGGTCCAGGAGCCCCAGGGCCTGCCGATCCCCGACGTCTTCCCCGGTCCAGAAGGCAGCAAAGGGTGGGGTGTCGTGGGTTCCCAGGGAGGCCACGGTGTTCGGAGGGGGCTGTCGCGGGCCGGAGGGCTCCCCCTCAAACACCAGCACGTACATCCGCCACAGGCCGTGCCGGTCCAACCGGGACCGCACCGCCCGGGGGACCGTCCCCAGATCTTCCCCCACCACTCCGGCCCCGTGGCGCCAGGCCTCGAGCAGGAGTACCGCGTAGAACTCGTCTGCGGGGTATCGCACGTACACGCCCTCGGAGGCGGGAAACCCTCGGGGGATCCAGTAGAGCCGGTGAAGCCCCATCACGTGGTCCACCCGGAGGAGTCGGGCCACCCGGAGATGGTGCGCGAGGCAGCTGCGCAGGTACGCGTATCCCTCCTCGCGGATGCGTAGGGGGTGCAGCGGCGCAAAGCCCCAGTCCTGGCCCTGGGCCGCGAAGGGATCCGGGGGAGCTCCCACGGAAACTCCTTCCACGAAGAGGTGCCGGAACCGCCAAGCGTCATAGCCATCCGGGTGCACCCCGAGGGGAAAGTCCAGATACAGACCAGGGCCCGTGCGCGCCACGCGCTCCAGCTGCCGATGGGCCAGCCATTGGCCGTAGGCATACGCCCGGACCGCCTCCAGGGGGACCTCCCGGGAATCCCCGCCCTCCCGCATGACCTCCGGCCAGGTCCGCCACGAGGGTGGGAACCGCTCCAGGGCAGCCCGAAACCAGGCATAGTCCTCCGCATAGGGATGCGCCGTAAGCCAGGCCCGGAACTCCGCCTCCTCCTCTGGCCCCAGGCGGGCGCTTTGCTCCAGCAGCTGATTCCGTTTCCGGGCGAAGACCGCGCGGTAGTTCACGAGGTGTCCTTCTGTGGATCCTTGGCCATCGGGCAGGTGTACGAAGAGCTCACCCCACACGAGCCGGCTCAGGGGACGGTAGGGACTGGGATCTTCGGGAAGCACGGGCAGAAGGGGCAGGGTCCCCACCAGCTGTCCCCCGTGCGAGGCCACCCACTCCCCGAACCTCCGGAGGTCCTCGAAGTCCCCGATGCCCTGGCTGGTGCGGGACCACAGCCCGTGGAGGGGCACGAACACCCCCCATTTCCCGCCGGGCGCACGGATCCGGCGGGGAGCTGAGAGCAAGGTGGTGCTGTAGGTCTCTCCCCCGAGCTCCATCCGCACCTGGTGCACCCCGAAAGGGAACCGGCCCGGCAACCGCACCTCCCACGCTCCAGGTCTTCGGGGTACCGCGGTGAGGTGACGCCAGGCTGCCTCATTGCCGTCCTCCCGCCGCACCCAGCAGGCCACCCGATCTGGGGCCGCGCGGAGCCGCAGGAGGATCCGGACCCGTCCGTCCCACGCCACGGTCACGGGCTCCACGGGGAGAGGAGGGGTCTCCGGATCCACTCCCAAGGCCTCCCCCACCGCCCGCACGGCATCGGGAGAAGCTCTGCGTAGGCGGCCCGAGATGTCCCAGTAGGCGGACTGGATTCCAAAAGGGCGCACGTCCCGTCTCCTACCTAGCCTCACGCGGAGAACCGGATTCCCGTCCACTCCACCGGCCTGTGCACAGCACCGTCAGCTGACGCGGCGGGAGGACCGCCCATTCCCTGAGGAGTCCGGGTTCCGTGTCGTCCTCTGGATCCGTACTCCACAGCCACCTCCAGCCCTCCGGGCTCTCCGGGAGCCTAAACCACACGGGGTTGTCGTCGCCGTTGAGGAGCACCAGGAAGCCCTGTCCCTTGCCCGAAAGGAGCATGCCGAACGCGCGCAGGGTTTCCCACTCCCCACCCGCCACCTCCCGGCCCGCGGGGTGCCACCACCGGGCGGAGGGAAAAGTATTCTGGCGGAAAATCGGGTGGTGCCTGCGGAAGGCGATCAACCTCTGCACGAACCGCAGGAAGGCCTCCCGGCGGGGATCCAGATTCCAGTCGTACCAGGAGAGCTCGTTGTCCTGGCAGTAGGCGTTGTTGTTCCCGCCCTGGGTACGACAGAGCTCATCCCCTCCGAGCAGCATGGGAACACCCTGGGAGAGCAGCAGGGTGGCGAGAAGGCTGCGTTTGAGGGTCTCCCGGCAGCGAACCACCGCAGGGTCCTTGCTGGGCCCTTCCACCCCGCAGTTCGTGCTGTAGTTCTCCTCGGGGCCGTCCCGGTTCCCTTCGCCGTTCGCCTCGTTGTGCTTGCGCTGGTAGCTCACCAGGTCCTCCAGGGTGAACCCATCGTGGCAGGTGACATAGTTCACGGAGGAAAGGGGTCCCCGCGAAGCAAAGAGATCCGGGCTTCCCGTCATCCGCACCGCCACCTCCCCACCCATGCCCCCTTCCCCCCGCCAGAACCGCCGCACCGCGTCCCGGTACCGGTCGTTCCACTCCCGCCAGGGCGGCGAAAACCGTCCCAGTTGATACCCACCCGGCCCCAGGTCCCAGGGTTCCGCGATGAGCTTCACCCGGGAGAGCACGGGATCCTGCGCCACCCGCTCGAAGAAGGCGGAACACAGGTCCACCCGATCCCCCATCCGGCCCAGGGCCGGGGCGAGGTCCAGACGGAATCCATCTACGTGCATCTCCACGGCCCAGTACCGGAGGGTGTCCAGGGCCAGCTGCACCACGGGAGGACGGGAGAAGTCCAGGGTGTTTCCGGTCCCCGTCGCGTCCTGGTAGAACCGCGGGTCCTCTGACCGCAACGCGTAGTACGTGCGGTTGTCAAGCCCCCGCAGGGAAAGGGTGGGACCTCGGTGGTCCCCTTCCCCCGTATGGTTCAGCACCACGTCCAGGATCACCTCAAGCCCCGCCCGGTGTAGGGCCCGCACCATGGCCTGGAAGTCCCGCACCGCATCGATCCCCCCGCCCACGGCGAACCGGGGATCCGGGGCCAGAAACGCCAGGGGGTTGTACCCCCAGTAGTTCGCCAAGCCCCGCTCCACCAACCTCCGGTCCTGGACCGAGGCCTGCACGGGCATGAGTTCCACCGCGGTGACCCCGAGGCGGCGGAGGTGATCCAGGACGGGCTCCGAAGCAAGCCCCAGGAAGGTCCCCCGCAGCAATTCCGGGACTTCTGGATGCCGCTTGCTGATCCCCTTCACGTGGGTCTCGTAGATCACCGTCTCCTCCCACGGAACTCGGGGCGGGCGGTCGTCCTCCCAGTCGAAGGCGGGATCCACCACCGCGGCCAAGGGCGCATAGGGGGCGCTGCTCCGGGCGTCGAAGGAGAGGTCCGCCCGAGGGTCCCCCACCCGGTAACCGTAGAGGCTGTCGTGCCAGCGGAGGTTCCGACCGATGGCCCTCGCATACGGGTCCAGCAGGACCTTGTGCGGGTTGTAGCGGTGGCCCCGGGAGGGATCATAGGGGCCGTGCGCCCGGTAGCCGTACAGCTGCCCCGGACGGATCCCCGGGAGGTACCCGTGCCAGATGGAGCCCGTGCGCCCGGGGAGAGGCACCACATGGGCCGGCTCTGGATCTTCCGGCCGATCGAACAGGAGGAGTTCGATCGCCTCCGCGTGCACGCTCGAGATCGCGAAGTTCACCCCCTGCCCGTCCCAGTGAGCACCGAGGGGGGTGGGGCGTCCTGGGAGGACCTTCATCCCCGCTCCCACCGCAAGAACACCACCCCAAGGGGCGGAAGGGTCAGGTCCAGGGAGTACGGCCGGCCGTGGGCGGGCTCTGCCTCCGCCCGCACTCCTCCCAGGTTGCCCCATCCAGACCCCCCATAGATCTCCGCATCGCTGTTGAGAATCTCCCGCCAGTACCCAGGCCGGGGGACCCCTACGCGGTAGTGGGGCCTGGGAACGGGGGTGAAGTTGCAGGCCACCAGCACCAGGTCGCCCTGTCGGCCTTTGCGCAGAAACACCAGGACGCTCCGGTCCCGGTCGTGGGGCTCGACCCACTCGAATCCCTCCGGCTCGCAGTCCAGTTGGTGGAGGGCGGGTTCCGCACGGTAGGCACGGTTGAGATCCACTACCCACCGCTGCACGCCCCGGTGGCGGGGATCTGCCAGCAGATGCCAGTCCAGCTGCGTCTCGTGGTTCCATTCCCGCCGCTGTCCGAACTCTGAGCCCATAAAGAGGAGTTTTTTGCCGGGCTGTCCGTACATGTAGCCCAGCAGCAACCGCAGGTTCGCGAACTTCTGCCAGTCGTCTCCGGGCATCTTCTCCAGCAGGGAGCGCTTCCCATGCACCACCTCGTCGTGGGACAAGGGGAGGACGAAGTTCTCCGCGAAGGCATAGAGCATGCGGAAGGTGAGCTCCTCATGGTGGTACCTGCGGTAGATGGGATCCCGCCCCATGTACTGTAGGGTATCGTGCATCCAGCCCATGTCCCACTTGAACCCGAACCCCAGCCCCCCCAGGGAGGTGGGACGGGACACGAGGGGCCAGGCGGTGCTCTCCTCCGCGATGGTCTGCACGTCCGGATAGTTCTGGTACACTGCCTCGTTCATCCGCCGCAAAAAGGCAATGGCCTCCAGGTTCTCCCTCCCGCCGTACTCGTTGGGGATCCATTGCCCCTCGGGCCGGGAGTAGTCCAGGTAGAGCATGGAGGCCACCGCGTCCACCCGGAGCCCGTCCGCGTGGTAGCAGTCGAGCCAGAACAGAGCGCTGCTGAGGAGGAAGCTGCGGACCTCATGGCGGCCGTAGTTGAAGATGGCGCTTCCCCAGTCGGGATGCAGACCTCGCCGGGGATCCGCGTGTTCGTAGAGATGGGTGCCGTCGAAGAAAGCCAGGCCGTGCGGGTCCGTGGCGAAGTGGGAGGGAACCCAGTCCAGGATCACGCCGATCCCATGCCGGTGCAGGGTGTCCACCAGATACATGAAGTCCTGGGGAGTACCGTAGCGGCTGGTGGGCGCGAAGTAGCCGGTGATCTGGTAGCCCCAGGAGCCGTAGTACGGGTGCTCCATCACGGGCAGGAATTCCACGTGGGTGAACCCCATTTCCTGCACGTACGCCGCCAGCAGCGGCGCCAGCTCCCGGTAGGAGAGAAAACCGCCGTCCTCCCGGCGTCGCCACGAGCCCAGGTGTACCTCGTAGATGGCGATGGGCGATTCCCGGGCATTGTGCTGTGCCCGACGCGTCATCCATTCCGCATCCGTCCACTCGTAGGTGAGATCCCAGACCACGGACGCGGTACCGGGCGGGGATTCCGCCTGAAACGCGAAGGGATCCGCCTTGTCCAGGACCGGCCCGTACCGGGACACGATGCGGTACTTGTAGAGGGCTCCGGGCCCCACTCCCGCGACGAATCCCTCCCAGATGCCGGAACCTCCGCGAGGGGACAGAGGGTGGCGGCCCGGATCCCACCCGTTGAAGTCGCCCATCACGCAGACCCGCACCGCGTTCGGCGCCCACACCGCGAAGTACGTCCCGCCCTCCACGGGGTGCGCTCCGAGCTTTGTGTACGCCCGGAGGTGCGTCCCCTCCCGGAACAGGTAAACGTCCTCCTCCGTGAGCAGGCGGAGCAGCATCTCACGCCTCGGACGCGTTCTCAGGGCTCCCGTCCTCCGGATCCTGAGTCTGCCCCCGTCCCCGCTGGAGCCGAAGCTCCTCGCTCAGGATGTCCCGCTCCGCGCTCCACTTCAGGCGGTTCAGGGTGTGCTCCACCTCCTGGACCAGGATCTGGTGAACCGCCTCAGGGAAGAGGAAGGGAATCCCGGGGTTCAGTTCTACCCCGTAGCGGAGGAGAGCGCCTTCCTCCGCCGCCTCCACTTGGAAGCTCCCCGAGTACTCCAGGAAGGTCCCGTACGCCTGCTGCCAGGTCACCCGGGTGTGCGGGACCAGGGTAGCCCGGATCACGGATTCCACGGGAATCCCCGCGAGATACCCCCGCAGGCGCACGGTGACCCCCTGGGATTTACGCTCCACGACCTCCGCCCACATCCATACCCCGCTCCACCGCGGCAGGCGGTCCAGCCGGGCCACCATCCCGTACACCTGCCGGGGGGGGACCCGGAAGAAACGCGCGCCCGTGTACGCAACCCCCTGAACAAGAGGCCGGGATGCTGCAGGCGGAGCGACGGACGGATTCCTCCGCCGACGACGGCGTTGGGATCTGCTGGATTCCGTCACGGGACCATGGTGCGCACGATACGGGCCGCTTCCACCATGACCTGCAGCTTCGCCACGGCCCCCTCCACGGTGCACGTCCGCAGGCCGCAGTCGGGCGAGATGGACACCTGATGCGGTGCGAAGACCTTCAGGGCGCGCTGGATCCCTCCCACCACCTCCTCCACGGGCTCGATTCGGGGGTGGAGCACGTCGATCACGCCGAGCCCCACATCCCGGGTGAAGGGATGCATCCGGAACACCTCCAGCAGGGCGTACCGCGTGTTGGCAAGGGCCAGGTCGATCTGGTTCACGGGCAACCGCAACATGTCGGGATAGATCCTCGCCACGTCCCCGTAGCAGATGTGCACAATGGTGTAGGCCTCCAGACCGTCCGTGATCCTCGTCAAGGCCTCACGGGCGAGTTCGAAGTCCTCCTCGGGCCGACTGTGGATGGCGGGTTCATCGATCTGGATGTACCGGGCTCCCGCGCGCACCAGGTCCCGGGCCTCCTCCCCGAGGGCCCAGGCAAGATCCAGGACCAGGGTCCGCCGCTGTGGATAGTACTCGTTGAAGGACCACTCCGCGAGGGTGTAGGGGCCCGTGAGAACCGCCTTTACCGGCTTCGCGGTCAGGGATTGGGCGAACCGAAACCACTCCACCACGAGAGGATGCCGCCGCCCCACGGGACCGACTACCACGGGCTTTCGGTAGTACCGGTTTCCGAACGCCCGCACCATCCCCGCGATCCGGAACCCATCGAGCTCCTCCGCGAAGAAGGTCACCATGTCCGCTCGGTACTGTTCCCCGTCCACCAGGATGTCCAGTCTCAACGCCTCCTGTCGGCGGATCCACTCCTGGGTGGCCCGCCGCTCCAGATCCCGGAGGGCTTCCCGATCCAGCTGGGCGCGGCGGTACTTCCGCCGAGCCGCCAGGAGATCAGGGGGTTTGGGGAAAGACCCCACGGTGGTGGTGGGAAGGAGGTGTGAAGAGATCATACGCCGACTCCCAGGGCAGCCCGCTTGACCTCCACCAGACGCTGCAGCTTGGCCCGGGCCACCGGTCGGGGCAGGAACTCAAGCCCCGCGCTCGGATTGAGGTAGATCCGGTCCAGGGGGACGTATCGGGAGACACGATCCAGCGCCCGCAGGAGTTCCTCCACGCTCTCCAGACGCGTGTTGCGCGCATCCAGGATCCCGAACCCCAGCCACTTCTCGAAGGGGGCTTTCTCCAGCACCTCCCAGTTCCGCGGGCCAGCCACGAAGTCGAAGCCGATGGCGTCGAAGGGAAGATCCAGGATCTCGGGATAGATTCCGGCCACGTCCCCGAAGTAGGTGTACAGGGCGAGGGGGGAGCGTACCCCTTCCGTCAGGGTGATCATGGCTTCCCGGAAGAGGGGGAAATCGGTCTTGTACCGGAGGATGGCGGGCTCGTCCACCTGGATGAGGGGCGGATCCTCCGCATCGAGGGCCCGCAGTTCCTGGTTTAAGGCCAGGGCCAGGTTCAGGACGAAGTCCTCAAAGGTGGCGTAGTACCGGTTCTGGCTCAAGCGGGCGAGGGTATAGGGTCCCGTGACCACGGGTTTGACGGGCCTGGGGCTGTGGGCCTTGGCGAACCGGTAGTCCTCCACGCTGATGGGATCCGTCCAGAGCACTTCGCCTTCCGCCACGGGGATGCGGTAGTACGTGTTCGTATCGAACCATCGCTGAAGGCCGTTCAGGGTGAACCCCGTGAGCCCCCGGACGAAATACGCCTGGGAGTCCTCCCATCGAATCTGGCCGTCGGTGATGAGCTCGATCCCCACCTCCACCTGCTCCTGGATCACCTCCAGGGTGACCTCCCGCTCCACCCGGAGGAACTCCTCCGGTGAGATCTCCCCCCGTTCCAGCTTCTCCTTCGCGCTCCGCCACCGGCCGGATGCCGGCGGGTCGGGAATCTTAGGGTAGCTCCCCACCACGGTGGTGATCATGACGATCCTCCGATGATCTCCTTCGCGATGATGAGGCGCTGGATCTCGCTCGTTCCCTCCCCGATCTCACAGAGCTTCACGTCCCGATAGTATCGCTCCACGGGATAGTCCCGGATGAAGCCGTAGCCTCCGTGGATCTGTACGGCACGCTCCGCGGCCCTACGGGCCGCTTCGGAGGCAAGCAGCTTCGCCATGCTCGCCTCCCTCCGGAACGGAAGCCCCTGGTCCGCCAGCCAGGCAGCCCGCAGGACCAACAGCCACCCCGCCTCCAGCTCCGTATGCATGTCCGCCAGCATCCCCTGGATGGCCTGGAAGTGCGCAATGGGCTGGCCGAAGGCGATGCGCTGCCGGCTGTAGGTGAGGCTCGCCTCCAGGGCCGCTCGCTCGAGGCCGATGGCCATGGCCCCGATCCCGATCCGGTCCCGCTCCAGCACCCACAGGGCCTGCGCGTACCCCTCTCCTTCCCCGCCGAGGCGGTTCTCCGCGGGGACCTCCACCTCCTCAAAAACCACCTCCGTGGTGTCCGAGGCCCGCAGCCCCAGTTTCCGTTCCCGCTTTTCCACCCGCACGCCCGGAGTGCCTCGCTCCACCAGGAAGGCGCTGATGCCGCGGCGGCCGGCTCGGGAGTCCGTCTTCGCCAGCACCACGTACACGCCCGCCACCGAGCCCTGGGTCACGAAGGCCTTCGTGCCCGTGAGCACATAGCCATCTCCCCGTCGCTCCGCCCGGGTCGAGATCGCGGCCGCGTCGCTGCCCGCATGCGGCTCCGTGAGGCACCAAGCCCCCAGGGCCTGCCCGGAGGCGAGCCGGGGGAGATAGCGGGCCCTGTGGGCTTCGCTCCCGAAAGCCGCGATGTGCAAGGCAGCGAGACCGTCGTGGGAGGCCACGGTGAGGGCCAGGCTGCCATCGGCCCCCGCCAGCCGCTCGATCACCAGGGCCTGGCTTACGAGATCCAGCCCGCTTCCCCCGTACCGCTCCGGGATCGTCATCCCCAGCAACCCTAGGGAGGCCAGACGGCAAACGAGCTCCTGAGGGAACTGGGATTCCTCGTCCCACCGGGACGCATGCGGCCGGATCTCCCGGGCCGCGAAAGTCTCCACGGTCTGCTGCAGGATGCGGTGGGACTCCGTGAGCGCGAACTCCACCTTACCCCTTCACCACTCCCAGGGGCCGCATCTTCGCCACCTTGTAGGAGATCCCCGCGTGGTGGCACACCTCCACCACGTCCGCCACATCCTTATAGGCCTCGCTCGCCTCCTCCGCCAGGAGACTGCGGTTCTGGGCGCGCACGAGGATCCCCCGTTGCTCCAGGACCCGGGCGATGTCCACCCCCCGCAGCTCCCGCAAGGCCGCCTTGCGGCTCCGCACCCGGCCCGCACCGTGGCAGGTGCTCCCGAAGGTCTCCTCCATGGCCCGCTCGGTGCCCACCGCCACAAAGGAGTACCGTCCCATGTCGCCGGGAATCAGTACGGGCTGCCCGATCTCTCGGTAGCGGGCGGGGATCTCGGGGTGGCCCGGCGGGAACGCCCGGGTGGCACCCTTGCGGTGAACCACCAGCCGTTCCGTCTTCCCGTTCACGGGATAGGTCTCCAGCTTTGCGATGTTGTGGGCAACGTCGTAGACCACCTCGAGTCCGATCTCCTGAAGCGGCCGTCCCAGCACCCTCGTGAACGACTCCCGCACCCAGTGGGTGATCATCTGGCGGTTCGCGAACGCGAAGTTGGCGGCGCAGCACATGGCCCGGAAGTAGTCCTGACCCTCCGGCGAGCGGAAGGGCATGCACGCCAGCTGTCGGTCCGGAAGGGTGATGCCGTACTGCCGGATGGCCCGGTCCGCCACCCGGAGGTAGTCCTCGCACACCGCGTACCCGAGGCCCCGGGAGCCCGTGTGGATGAACACCACCACCTGTCCCGGCCGCTCGATGCCCATCACCTTCGCGGCCCGCGCGTCGTAGACCTCCTCCACCACCTGGACCTCCAGGAAGTGGTTCCCGGAGCCCAGGGTTCCGATCTGGTCCTTTCCCCGCTCCTTGGCCCGCGGGCTTACCTTCCCGGGATCCGCGTCCAGGAGCCTCCCGCCCGCCTCGATGGTCTCCAGATCCTCCTCCCGTCCGTACCCCCGGCGCACCGCCCACTGGGCGCCGTACGCCAGGACCTCGTCGATCTCCTGCATGGAGACCCGCACCTTGCCGGTGCTTCCTACCCCGGAGGGCACGTTGCGGAACAGCTCGTCCACCAGCTCCCGGAGCCTGGGCCGTACCTCCTCCTCCGTGAGGTTGGTGCGGAGCAACCGGACGCCGCAGTTGATGTCGTAGCCCACGCCGCCGGGGGAGATGACCCCATCCTCCACCCGCATGGCCGCCACCCCGCCCACCGGGAAGCCGTAGCCCCAGTGGATGTCCGGCATGGCCAGGGAGTACCGGACGATCCCCGGCAGGGTGGCCACGTTGGCCACCTGCTCCAGGGCCTGGTCCTGGCCGATCTGGTGGAGCATGGCCTCGTCCGCGTACACGAGGCCCGGGACCCGCATCCCCGGCTTGTAGTCCTGGGGGATCATCCACCGGTAATCGTCTACCTTCCGCAAAACCCGGGTCCAGGTCGTCACCTGGGAGGACATTGAGGATCACCTGCCTCCATGACCTTCACCTTTATGGTAGACGAAAAAAGCCCCCGTGCCCTCCGGGGGCCCTCTTGCTCTTCTGGGGGGGCAGCTTAGAAGGGAACTGCCTCCACGGCCTTGATCTCGGGAATTTCCTCCCGGAGCATGCGCTCCACGCCCGCCTGCAGGGTCATGAGGGAGTACATACACCCCACACAGGCACCCGCCAGCCGGATCTGTACAATCCCGTCCTGCACATCCACCAGCTCGATATCCCCGCCATCCGCTTGGATATAGGGTCGGATGGTTTCCAGGACCCGTTCCACCCGCTCATAGAGATCCCGCTCCTGGCTTTCCAGCGCCTCGCGCATCCGTCTCCTCCTCACACGGGCTCCGCCTCGCCGCAGGGCTCTACCTGCCCCTCCTCCTCCGCCACCTTGAAGGAGTGGCCGCAGCCGCAGGTGGCCACTGCCCGCGGGTTGTAGACCGCGAATCCCTCGCCCATGGGGGTACGCCGGTACTCGATGCACGACCCCCGCATCAGACGCAGGGTCAGGGGATCCACCACGAGCCGGATGCCGTGTTGCTCCAGGACGACGTCATCCTCCCTCCGCTCCGTGTCCAGGGCCATCCCGTACGAGAACCCCTCACACCCCCCTTGCGTGACGAACAGGCGCAGGTAGACATCCGCAGTCCCACTCTGCGCCACCAACTCCCGAAGCTTGCTCGCCGCACTCGGCGTGATGGTGATCACCATCCCCCCTCCTTGTGGCGTCAAGCCGATTGTAGGCGCCCGCTGACCCGATGTCAAACGCCTAGCGGGCCTTCCCCGCCTCCACCCGCTCCGGGAGGCCCGTGGCCACGGGCTGTTGGGCATTCTGCCAGGCCAGGATCCCGCCCGCCAAGTTGTAGACGTTGTCATAGCCCCGGGCCCGTAGCCACTCGGTGACCTTGCCGCTGCGTTGCCCGCTCGCGCAGTACACCACCACGGGCCGGTCCCGGGAGATCTCCCCGTACCGGGCCTCCACCTCACCCATGGGGATCCAGTGCATCCCCGGGATGTGGGCCTGGGCCACCTCCCAGGCCTCCCGTACATCCACGAACTGGGCCCGGCCCAGCAGCTCCGCGGCTTGGGCCACGGTGACCTCCGGCCTGCGCTCCGGCTGGTGCAGCTCCCTGCCCGGCAGCGGCACCCCGCAGAACTCCTCGTAGTCGATGAGCTCCCGGATGGTGGGTTCGTCCCCGCACACGGGGCAACGGGGATTCCGCTGCCAGCGTACGTAACGGATGTCCCCCTCCAGGACATCTACCAACATGAGCCGGTTGACCAACGTGGCCCCGACCCCCAGCAGGATCTTGATGGCCTCCAGGGCCTGGTAGCTTCCCAGAAACCCCGCCACGGCCCCGATGATCCCCCCCTCCGCGCAGGAGGGGACGGCCCCGGGCGGTGGGGGGGAGGGGAAGAGGCACCGGTAGCATCCCCGCCCGGGGAGAAAGGTGGTCGCCTGCCCTTCCCACCGGAGGATGCTGGCGTCCACCAGGGGCTTGCGCAACATCACGCAGGCGTCGTTCACGAGGTATCGGGTGGGGAAGTTGTCCGAGCCGTTCACGATCACGTCGTAGGGTCGCAGGATCTCCAGGGCGTTCTCGCTGGTGAGCACCGTCTGGTAGGTCACCACCCGAACGTCCGGATTGACGTCCTCCAGGGTCCGGCGGGCGGACTGGGTCTTGGGCCGGCCCACGTCGTGGGTGAAGTGCAGGATCTGGCGCTGGAGGTTGGTGAGGTCCACCCGGTCGCCGTCCACGATTCCGATGGTCCCCACCCCCGCCGCGGCCAGGTACAGGGCCGCGGGAGAGCCGAGCCCGCCCGCGCCCACGATGAGAACGCTGCTATCCAGCAGCCTCCGCTGCCCGGCGACCCCCACCTCCGGCAGCACGATCTGCCTCGAGTACCGTTGCATCTGCTCCTCTGTGAGGAGCGACTGTGCCTGGACCACGTTTCGCCCTCCTCAGATCTTGCTGGATTTTCCCCGGGAGGAACGCGGGGGCCCGCCCGCGAGGGCTACCCCCGCCGCGGACAGATACACTCACGCGGCCGATGGACAAGGGCAGGTGTACGCATGGCAACTCCCTTCAGCAGGGTACCGAAGGATCCGGGACGTGTCAAACAGGCCCGGGAGCGGTACAATGGCCGTGGAGGAACACCACGGCGGAGCGGAGGCGCCATGGACGTGTATGACATCACCATCATCGGGGCGGGCCCCACGGGGCTGTTTGCGACCTACTATGCGGGCTTTCGGGCCCTCCGGACCAAAATCATCGACAGTCAGTCGGACCTCGGGGGACAGGTGACGGCCCTGTACCCCGACAAGTACATCTACGACGTGGCGGGTTTCCCTAAGATCCTCGGGAAGGACCTCATCCGCAACCAGATCGAGCAGATGATGCAGTACAATCCCACCGTGGTGCTCAACGAGCGGGTGGAGCGGTTGGACCAGCTCCCGGACGGCACCTACAAGCTCACCACCCACACGGGGCAGGAGCACTTCACCCGGGTGGTCCTCATTGCAGCGGGCATCGGAGCCTTCACGCCCAAGAGGTACAACCGTCCGGAATTGGATCGGTGGGAGGGCCGGGGATTGGAGTTCGCGGTGCGGAACCGGGAGGACTACCGCGGCAAGCGGGTGCTGGTGGTGGGCGGAGGCGACAGTGCCTTGGACTGGGCCCTCAACCTCCTGCCCCTCGTCCAGGAGCTCACCCTCATCCACCGGCGGGACCAGTTCCGAGCCCACGAGGACTCCGTGCGCAAGCTCCTCTCGAGTCCCGCCCGGGTGAAGCTCTTCTACGAGCTGAAGGCCCTCCAGGGCCGGGACCGGGTGGAGGCCGCGGTGATCTTCAACAACCGCACCAGTGAGGAGGAGGTCTTGGAGGTGGATGCGGTGCTGGCCTTCCTGGGGCTCGTGAGCGACCTCGGCCCCATCCGGGAATGGGGCCTGGAGCTCTACGAGGACAGCATCGTGGTGAACACGAAGATGGAGACCAACCGCCCGGGCATCTACGCGGCCGGGGACGTCACATACTACCCGGGCAAGCTGAAGCTCATCGCCACGGGCTACGGGGAGGCGGCCACCGCGGTGAACAACGCGTACACCTACCTCCATCCCGGTGCCAAGGCCTTCCCCGGACACTCCAGCGCCATCATGGAGAAGAAGGAAAAGGAGGCCGCGAAGGCCGGAGGGCGCTGAAGGCTAGTCCGGGCGCTCCACAGACTGCGCCACGGAGAGCCCACGGGTCTCCTCCCCCACCACCCGTCGGGCGATCCAGGCAAGCCACCCGACCGTGGTCCACCGGGCGGGCTTGTGCGGAAGTTCCCGGAAGGCCACCGTCAGGACATCTGCCAGGAAGTGCTCCAGCACCTCTTCCGTCACCTCCCGCCCCGCGGTCCGGAGCTCACGCTCCAACACCCGGCGCAGGACGGGAAGCTCCTCCTCCACCAGGGCGTGGAAGGCCTCCTGGTCCCCCGCCAGGGCCCAATCCAGAAGGGCCCGTTCCTCCAGCAGGGCCCGCTCGTGGGCCCGGAGGGCCTCCTCGGGGAGAGAGGCGCGCTTGCGCTCGTGGGCGTAGTCCCGGCGCAACCGCGCCTTGAAGCGTCCGACCTGCTCCTCCAGGTCCTCAAAGGCCGCCTGGAGCAGCCCCTCCAGGGTCTCGGACCGGTTGCGCCGTGCGGGGAGTACGTGCGTCCCGATCCGCAGGCGCACGCTGCCGGTGTACTCCTCCTTCCGGGCGGCCCGCTCCACGGTCAGCTCCAGGTGCAGGAGGTCAGGCGGGAAGTGCCGCAGCCGGCGTTCGATGCGCTCCAGATGCCGCTTCAGCACCTTCTCGGCGCCCGAGGTGAGCGTGCACCGCTTTGTGGCGAGATGCAGTTCCATCCCAACACGCTCCTCCCCGCGGCGTTACCCTGCTCCGGGACCCTGCTCCCAGGCGGGCTCTGCGGCACAGGTGGCGCACTCCGGCTCCTGGATCGCCACCCAACGCACCGTCTCGGACACCTCCCGCCAGTCCACGGGATCCGGGTGCTCCAGCCGCCACCCTTCCCAGTAGATTCCCCGGGCATCGAGGCACGCCAGAACCACCTCGGAATCCCCTCCCCCGTAGGCCCTCCGGGTGGCACCCGTGGGGTCCTGCAGCTGGCGGAGGAAAGGGTGCGGGAACGGATCGGGCCCTGAACGGAGGACGATGGGTTCCACCTCCCAGGTCCGATAGGCCGAGGCCCGCTCGAGGAGCTCCGTCACCAGGTGCGCGCAGGCGGCACAAGCCGGACCGTGGACCATCACGAGCAGTACGGAGCGGTGGAAGACCCACGGGGGCCGCACCACCGTGCTCCCGGAAGGATCCGCCAGCACCAGGGGCGGGGCCATCCGGCGGGAGTGCAGGGGCAGAGGTCTCATGGCCCCGAAGCCACCGCCCGCTTCACCTGCTCGTCCGCGTGGTAGCTGCTGCGCACCAGCGGCCCGGCCTCCACGTGTCGGAAGCCCATCTGGAGCCCGAGGCGCCGGATCTCCGCGAACTCCTCCGGGGGCACGTACCGGTGCACGGGCCAGTAGCCCTCTCCGGGGCTCAGGTACTGCCCCACGGTGAGGATGTCGCAGCCCACCGCCCGAAGGTCCCGCATGGTCTCCAAGACCTCTTCAAAGGTCTCCCCCAACCCCACCATGAGTCCGCTCTTCGTGAGGCAGGGATACCCCCAGGCCTTCACCCGCCGCAGCAGCTCCAGGGATCGGTCGTAGTTGCCCCCCGTGCGCACCAGGCGGAAGATCCGGCGCACGGTCTCAATGTTGTGGTTGAGGATATCTGGGCCCGCGTCCAGCACGGTGCGCAGAGCATCCGGATCCCCCTTGAAGTCGGGAATCAGGACCTCCACGCTGCAGGTGGGGAGGTAGGCCCGGATCTTCCGGATGGTGGCCGCGAAGATGCCCGCACCTCCGTCCCGCAGGTCGTCCCGGTCCACAGAGGTGATCACCGCATGCCGCAGCCCTAGAGCCTGCACCGCCCGGGCTACCCGCTCGGGTTCCTGCAGGTCCACCTCGCTGGGAAGCCCATGGGCGATGGCGCAGTACGCACAGTTCCGGGTGCACACGTTGCCCAGGATCAGGAACGTGGCGGTACGCCGTTCCCAGCAGTCCCCGATGTTGGGACAGCGGGCCTCCTCGCACACCGTGTGCAGCCGGAGCTTCCGCATAATCCGCACGAGCTCCTGGTAGTTGGGCCCGCTGGGAAGCCGCGCCTTCAGCCAGGGAGGCCGTGGAAGGGGTGCGGAGGTTGCCGTGGGGAGCGCCATGCTCTTCCTCCTCTCGCCTCTAGCGGGTCACGGGCTCCACCGCCTCGAGGCACTCCTTGACCCGGTTTAAAAACCGCACCGCCACCTCTCCGTCGAAGACCCGATGATCGAAGGCCAGTCCCAGGTGCATCACGGACCGGATGGCGATCCCCTCCCCCCGGACCACAGGGCGCTTGGTGATGGCATCCGTGCTCAGGATGGCCGCCTGCGGATGGTGGATGATGGGCATGGACCAGATGGATCCGAACACCCCGGGGTTGGTGAGGGTGAAGGTGCCGCCCTGCACCTCCTCCAGGCTGAGCTGGCCCTCCCGGGCCCTCCGCACGAGCCGGTCCAGATCCCGGGCGATTCCTACTAGACTCTTCTCGTCCGCGTCCCGGATCACGGGCACCAGCAACCCCCGCTCCGTGGACACCGCCACCCCGAGGTGCACCCGGCCCCGCAGCCGGATCCCCTCCTCCGTCCACTGGGCGTTCACCACGGGGTAGGCCCGGAGGGCCTCCACCGCGGCCCGCACGAAGAAGGCGGTGTAGGTGAGCCGGACCCCGTACCGGCGCTCGAAGTCCTCGCGGTTGTGCTCGTGGTACCGCACCAGATCCGTGACGTCCGCCTCCACCAGGGCGTAGGCGTGCGGGATCTCCAGTGCGGAGCGGCTCAGCCGCTCCGCGATGGTCCGGCGGACGGGATCCAGAGGGATCAGGCGATCCTCCCGCTCCTCCCCCACCGGCGCCACCTCCCCGGCAGAAGGGGCCCTACGCTGCTCCAGATAGCGGAGGAGATCCTGCTTGGTCACCCTCCCCCCCGCCCCAGTCCCCGGAATCCGTTCCACCTCCTCCAGGGAGATCCCGTGTTCCCGGGCGAGTCGGGCCACAAGCGGCGAGAGCCGCATCCCCCGCCTCCCCTGGGGACCCTCCGGGGGTTCCGCGGTCTCCTCTGCCTCCACCAGGGCGATGGGCGTCCCCGCGGGGACGGTCCGCCCCTCCGGGACCAGGATCTCCACCAGCCTTCCCCCCACGGGTGCGGGCATCTCCACGTTCACCTTGTCCGTGATGAGCTCCACCAAAGGCTCGAACCGCTCCACCCGGTCCCCCGGTCGCTTCAGCCACTTCCCCACCGTGGCCTCGTAGACCGTTTCCCCGAGCTGCGGCACCCTCACCTCCACAGGCATCGCTGCTCCTCAGTACCACGCGAGGCGGCGGATGGCCTCCGCGATGCGCTCCGCATCCGGCATCCACCGCTCCTCGAGGGACCTGGCAAAGGGCACCGCAGGCACGTCCGGCCCGCCCAGCCGCACGACGGGCCCGTCGAGATCCTCGAAGGCCTCCTCCGCCAGGAGGGCCGCGATCTCCGCGCCGTACCCGCAGAACCGGTTGTCCTCGTAGACCACCAGGGCCTTGTTGGTCTTCGCCACGGACCGCAGGATGGTGGCCTTGTCCAGGGGTCGGAGGGTGCGGATCTCCACCACCTCCACCTCCACGCCCTCCCCCCGCACCATCTCCGCGGCCCGCAGGGTCTCGTGCAGCATCCAGCCGTAGGTGAATACGGAGAGGTCCTTGCCGGATCTGCGCAACACCGCGGGGCCGATGGGTACCTCATAATCCCCCTCCGGTACCTCCTCCCGGAGGAGGCGGTAGAGGCGCTTGTGCTCCAGGAACAGCACGGGATCCGGGTCCCGTACCGCGGCCTTCAGCATTCCCTTCGCGTCGTAGGGGGTGCTGGGCGCCACCACCTTCAGGCCCGGCACGTGGGCGTAGAAGGCCTCCACGCACTGGGAGTGGTACAGGGCGGTGCCGTGCGCACCACCGTAGGGTACCCGGATCACGAGGGGGCACCCGAACGCACCGTTGCTGCGGTAGCGCAGCCGGGCCGCCTCGCTCACAATCTGGTCGAAGGCGGGGTGGAGGAAGTCCGCGAACTGGATCTCCGCGATGGGCACAAGGCCGTTTACGGCCATGCCGATGGCGCACCCCACGATGGCGGACTCCGCAAGGGGCGTGTCGATGACCCGCTCCTCCCCGAATCGCTCCAGGAGGCCGGCCGTCACCCCGAAGACCCCTCCCTTCGCCCCCACATCCTCCCCCAGCACCACCACCCGCTCGTCCCGGGCCATCTCCTCGTGGAGGGCCCGATTCAGGGCATCCAGGTACCGCAGCTCCGGCATCCGATCACTCCCCGCCAAACCAGTACACGGAATCTACGGGCCGGTCCGGGTCCGGGTCGTGGTACACGTGCCGGGTAAGGGTGGCTGGATCGGGATCCGGGGCCTGTTCTGCGTCCTCCGTGGCCTCGTCCACCTCCCGCCGGGCCCTCGCCCACAAGGCCTGGTCCCGGGCATCGTCCAACAGCCCCACAGACCGGAGGTAACTTCCGAACGCGGGGATGGGATCGCGCCGGCGGGCAGCTTCCAGATCCTCCGGGGAGCGGTAGCGCTCCTGCTGGTCCTCGCTGCTGTGGGGGCTCAGACGCTCCACCCGGAACTCCACCAGGGTCGGCCCCTCCCCCTCCCGGGCGCGGTCGCAGGCCTCCTTCATCACCCGGTAGGCCTCCAGGACATCGCATCCGTCCACGGAGACGCCGGGCATCCCGTACCCCGCGGCCCGCACCGCCACGGACTCCACCGGCATCTGCTTGCGTACCGGTACAGAGATAGCGTACCGGTTGTTCTCCACACAGAAAACACAGGGCACCCGATGCACGCCCGCGAAGTTCAACGCCTCGTGCCAGTCTCCCTCGCTCGTGCCCCCCTCCCCGATGGACACCACCACCACCTCCCCCGTGCGCCGCAGCTTGGCCGCGTACGCGATGCCCGCGGCGTGCGGGTACTGCGTGCCCACGGTGCTGCTGCCCGAGAGGATTCGGAGGCGGGGGGAGCCGTAGTGACCCGGCATCTGCCGTCCCCCGGAGCTGGGATCCGGGGCCTTGGCGAGCACGGAGAGGAGGATCTCCGTGGGCGAGAGGCCCTTCACCAGGCACGCAGCCAAGGAGCGGTAGTAGGGGACGAGCCAGTCCCGCTCCCGATCCAGGGGCCAGACCATGGCCACCTGCGCGCCCTCATGCCCCGGAGCGGAGACCACGAACCGGGCCCGGCCCGCCCGCTGAAGCTGCCACATGCGCTCGTCCAGTACCCGGGCCAGGATCATGTAGTAGTACATGCTCAGCACATCCTCGTCCGAGAGGCCCAGGCTCCTGTGCTGGGGGGTTGTGGTGATCTCCGGCGTCACGGCTCGTTGGCCTCCTAGGTGTGGATCACCCGGCCCAGGACGTCCAGGGCCGCCTCCCGGACCGCCTCCGAGAGGGTGGGGTGGGCGTGGATGGCCTGCACGATCTCCTCCGCGGTGGCCTCCACGCTCCGGGCAAGGATTCCCTCCGGGAGGAGCTCCGTCACCCGGGGGCCGATCATGTGCACCCCCAACAGCTCCCCGTACCGCGCATCCGCCACGATCTTGACAAACCCTTCCCGGATCCCGAGGATGCTCGCCTTGCTGTTCGCGGCGAAGGGAAACCGTCCCACGCGGACCTGGTAGCCCTGCTCCCGGGCCTGGGCCTCGGTCAGCCCGAAGCTCGCCACCTCCGGCAGGGAATAGGTGCAGCGGGGCACGGAGAGGTAGTCCACGGGCCTGGGATCCCCGCCCGCCATGTCCTCCACGGCCACCACCGCCTCCTCGCTCGCCACATGGGCCAGCATGGGGGTCGCGTGCACCACGTCCCCGATGGCCCAGATTCCCTTTACGTTCGTGCGCATCCGGGCGTCCGTCCGGATGAAGCCTGCCTCGTCCACTTCCACGCCCACGGACTCAAGCCCGAGCCCCTCCCGGTAGGGCGCGCGCCCCACGGCCACCAGGAGCACATCCACCTCCACCTGCAGGGGCTTTCCGTCCTGTTCGGCCACCAGGCGCAGCCCGTCCTCTGCGGGTTCCACCCCCTGGAGCTTCGCATTCGTGTACACCCTGATGCCCCGGCGCTCGAAGGCCTTGCGCAGCGCCTCGCTCACCTCCTCGTCTTCCCCCGGAAGCACCCGGGGAAGGAGCTCCAGCACGGCGATCTCGCTCCCGAAGGTCCGAAAGATGCTGGCGAACTCCACCCCAATCGCCCCCGCCCCCAGGATTCCCAGCCTGCGGGGGATCTCCTGGAGGTGCACCACGTGGTCGCTGGTGAGGATCCTGCTTCCGTCGATGGGAACACCGGGGATGCTGCGGGGAACCGAACCGGTGGCGATGAGCACCCGTGGGGCCTCCAGTTCCGTCTCCGATCCGTCGTGGTGCGCGACGCGCACCCGTCCGGGACCTATCAGGCGCGCGCTCCCGTGGAACACCGTAATCCCGTTCTTGCGCATGAGGTACGTAATCCCCCGATGCAGGGTCTCCACCACCCGGTCCTTGTACCGCTGAACCGCGGCCATGTCCACGGACGGCTCCTCCGCCCGGATCCCGAACTCCCGGGCGCGCCGTATTTCCTCCAGCAGTTCCGCCACCTGCAGCAACGCCTTGGTGGGGATGCATCCGAGGTGCAGGCAGGTCCCGCCGAGCTTGTTGCGCTCCACGATGGCGGTGCGCATCCCGAGCTGCGCCGCACGGATGGCCCCCACGTATCCTCCGGGGCCGGCTCCGATCACCACGAGGTCGTAGAGGTCTGGCACGCACTCCTCCTGCCGTCGCGTTGTCCAAGCTCCCTCCATAATACGGCCCCGGGGCCCGGCGGCCCACCCCCGCCCCGGGGCCCCCCCACCCGTCTGGTAGAGCCAGCTCAGCAGCCGATCCAAAAATACGGGGGGTGCGGGGGACTGTGGGGTGGGAGGGGTGGTG